>CAZVWD010000023.1:0-9641 GCA_964630715.1 uncultured archaeon | reverse complement strand
TTCATTTTCTTTATACTTTGAATCATACAACACCATACTCTTTTGCTTTTAATCTGAAATCTTTTGAAGAAGGCATTTTATCAACTTCCTTTCCAGCAAATATTAATTGAAACTCTTTAACTAATTTTATATCTGAAGATATTTTATTCTTTAGGGCAAACACCCCAAGAATAACTAACAAACGATAATCCCAGTTTTTTTCAACAATTTTTAATGCTTGTTCATAAATCTTTTGAACAGAAAGCCTTTGCATAGGAAGAACATAATAATTTGTAACAGGAAAAAAATTTATCCCACTTTTATCAAAAGCAGAAAAAGCAGTTAAAGTAGCTTTAACTTCCGCCCCAGTAGAAAAAACAATTTCTTTTTCAGATTTAAAATAAATAATCGAATCCTTTGGAACTCGCACATCAAAACTCATTTCTTGTTCTAGCAAGGAATTGAGAAAACTTTTTCCTTCTGACCAATTTTCGCCATTAACCACATATTGTCTTCCATCTTGTTTTACTAACCCAACTTGCCTAGCATTTAGAATTGTTTTATAGATTGTCTGCTCATTCAAATCAAGGAGAGAAACAATTTCAGAAACCTTTTTTGGAGAAAGTGATTGTAGAAGAATTGGTAAACCAGAGTCAGAAAACAGTCCAACCAAATTCTTATTTTTTCTAATAAGTAAAACAAGTTTTTTCAAATAAGGCAGACTAACAAGAGTATTGTTTTCAATTATATTTTTTTCATTTAACTTTTGAATAATTCGGTATGTTTGAGATCTACTTTTTTTTAGTCCTTTGGCTAGTTCAACAATATTTTCAAAATTATCAAATAAGCGTAATGCTTCAAGCTCACTTTTTGTAAAGCTAATGAAATATTTCATATTTATATTATGATGCGAAAAACATATAAATAGTCGCATAAAAATATAAAAATAGTGTTAAATTATATTAAAATGAGAAAATTAAGCTTAAATTCGCATTAAAATATAATAATACCCTCGCCGGGATTCGAACCCGAGTCACCGGCTTGAAAGGCCAGGATGCTTGACCGCTGCACTACAAGGGCATGGTATTAATTTATTTTGTTCAAACTTGATTTTGTTTGAATTTACTTGATTATTTTAGGTTTTAAAAATCTAGCTTTGCCAAAACTTCTAAAAAAGCCACTCAAATAAGAGTTGCTCACCAGTAAAATAAAAAGTCCGAGAAATCATTTATAAATCTATTCCCTTACAAATTAATTTGTTAAAGGTGAGCAAAATGGCTGATAATTTACATATAGAAAGACGATTTGAAAACGTATACGTTTGTCAAGTTTGTAATGCAACAAACAGAAGTGGATCTGGAGCACCAGCAAAATGCAGAAAGTGCGCAGCTAAACGATTTAGACTTAAGAAAAAGAAAAGAAAATCAGCAGCTTAATTAAGCTTATTAACTTCTTTTTCATTAAATATTTTTATGAATCCATACCTTGAACTAATTAGGACAGGCAATTGTATAATCGCTAGTTTAGCTACATTAATTGGTTTTCTTATCATAGCGCCAGCATCAATTAACGTATTATTTGCAATGATAGCTGTTTTTTTGATTTGCGCAGGCGGACAAGCTATAAACGACGTGTTTGATGCTGAAATTGATTCAAAAATAAACAAAACCAAACCAATCCCAAGCAAAAAAATAACAAAAACAACAGCGCTTTACTTCTCAATTATACTATTTGTACTTGGAATACTAATTTCTTCATTAATTAACACCCAAGCGCTAGTTATAGCAATAATTTTTTCATTCTTACTAATAATATATGCTAGCATTTTGTACAAAATAAAATACATTGGAAATATTGTTGTTGCAATGGGGACTGCGTTTACATTTATTTTTGGAGCAGCTAGCGCAGGAAACATTTCATTACTACTTATTGTATTTGCAATGAGTGCTTTTTTTGCTAATATGAGCAGGGAAATAACCAAAGATTTTGAAGATGTTAAAAAAGATAAAGGATTTAAGAAAACCCTACCAATGATTTCAAAAAAACTCGCAAAAAGATTTGTAATAAGTTATCATTTGCTAGCAATTTTATTTGCATTAGTAGCATTCGTATTTTTTATGCCAACCAATTATATTTATTTAATAATAATATTACTTGTGGCAATAACTTTCGGAATGAGTATTAAATTATTACTAAATAATGATTACAACAACTCACAAAAAAAATGCAAAAAAGGAATGGTGTTTAGTTTAATTGCTTTTGCATCAACTATTATAAAGTGAACAAAAATGATTAAAGCAATATTTATGGATTTTGCCGGAGTAATTTCTGAATACGGAAATTTAGTTAATGAACTAGAACCATTTTTTAAAATCCCAAAAGAAGAAATGCGAGAAAAATACAATCAGGCCAAAGTTGGTTTAATAAGTAATGAAGAATATATAAGTCAATTTACAAAAGAAGGATTTGAAAAATATAAAGCACATGTGCTACCCCATGAAGGAATATATGAATTTCTTAAAAGCAATAATCAACCAATATATATTGCTTCAAATCATGTTTCACAACTTGTCCAAGAACAAATTGACATGCTCAACGTGAGAAATTTTTTTAAAGAAATTTTTATTAGCAATGTAATTAAATCAGCAAAACCAGATAAAAAGTTTTTTGAATACATTTTAGAAAAAACAAATTTAAATGCTAACGAAGTTGTTTTTGTTGATGATCAAAAAAAGAATTTAACGACTCCAAAAGAAATTGGAATGAAAACTATTTGGATAAACAACACACACTTACATGATTTTGGAAACAATAACCCGATAATCCCAGATGCTGAAGTTTATGATTTAAGCAAATTAAATGAAATAATAAAGGGGTTTTTGTGAATGAAAAAACCAGAATTATTAATGCCTGCAGGTAACCTTGAAAAGCTAAAGATAGCTGTAAAGAATGGAGCCGATGCAGTTTACTTTGGGGGAGCACGATACAACATGCGTTCACCTGCACAAAACTTTACGCGCGAAGAAGTAAAAGAAGGAATTGATTTTTGTCATGCGTATGGAGCAAAAGCATACCTTACAATGAACATTGCACTTAAAGACCAAGAAATAAAAGACGCTGTTGAGATGGCAAAAGAATTTTATGAATATGGACTTGATGCTTTAATTATTCAAGACATGGGATTATTTAAAATCCTGCGAGAAGTTTTACCAAAACTAGAATTACACGCTTCAACCCAACTAACTTGTAACAATATACAAGGAGCAGAATTTTTAGCAGAACTTGGTTTTAAAAAAGTAGTTCTTGCAAGAGAATTAACACTTGAAGAAATCACTAGTATAACAAGATTACTTCATGAAAAGGGCATTGAATCAGAAGTTTTTGTACACGGAGCTGAATGTTTTTCATATTCAGGACAATGTTTATTTTCATCATTTGTTTTTAATAAAAGTGGAAATCGAGGAAGATGCTTACAACCATGTAGATTAAGTTATGAAACCAACACAGGAAACAATGGAAGAATTTTATCAATGAAAGATTTATGCACTTATGATATTGTTGATAAATTAATAGAAGCTGGAATTGATTCTTTTAAAATTGAAGGACGACTTAAGAGTGAAGAGTATATTCAAAATGTTGCGCGAGTTTATAGAAAACAAATTGATAATTATTATAATAAAGAAATTTCTCCAAAAAAAGGAGAAATCGTCGAAATGAAAAAATCATACTTACGTGACCACGGAAATTTATATCTTACAAAAGAAGAAGAAAATACTACAATAACAACACTTGGTAGTCTTGGAATGCCGGCTTGTAAAGTCATTGGATTTAAAGGAAAAGCCCCAATTGTTGAAGTAATAAATGACATTAATAAAAGTGATAAGTTAACAAGAATACAAGATGAAGATTATGAAAACTTATTTTTAATTGCTTTAAGCAATCAAGGCACTGAATTACAATTTGCAAGACCTGGACAAAAAGTTGTTCTAAAGTTTCGTGAAAGACCATATCTTGAAGTTGGAGAAACACTTTACTTAACAACACCAAAACAATTTAACGCTGGAAAAAGTTTACAAATAGAATATGATTTAAGTGTAACTGCTCTTCGTGGAGAAAAAATTAGAATAGGACTAAATGTACCTCAAATGAAAAACAAAATTAAATTTGAATTTGACTTTATAGTTGATACTGCCGAAAAAATAGCAACTACAAAAGAAATTATCCAAGATAAATTATTTAATGAATATTATTTCTTCAAACCAGAAAAATTTGAATGTCAAATAGATAAAGGGTCTTTTATCCCACTTAGTAAATTAAAAGAATTAAAAAGAATGATTTCAAAAAAACTTAAAGAAGATTTTTTCCCACAAAATGTTGTTGATAAAGATTATGACGCTAAGTTAGAAAAATTATTTGATTTGCCAAAACCCCAAGAAGAAAAATACAAATATCTTGATCAAAAAATGTTTATTTTTGTTGATGAAAATAAAGAAGAAATAATCAATAAAACAGCAAATTTAAACGCACAAAAAATATTTTACTACAATGATGAAAAAGGATCAAAAAACAATTTTCCAAACGGAGCAATGGTAAAAGCACAAAACATCCAATCAAGTTATGATATTGATGCCTTTGAAACAGCCGCTGTTGCAAACAACTGGGTTATTGTTGCAGCAAACATTGGTACTGTTTGGGTGGCAATAAAAAATGGATTAAACTTTATAGTTGACCGTGAACTTAATTGTTACAACTCTATTGCAGTTTCATTTTACCTTGATTATGGTGCTCAAAAAATAATTCCTTCAATTGAATTATCTCTTGAAGAATTAAAAAGAATGAACAATCGCGATAAGTTAATTTTGTTAACTTTTTATTATCCTGTTTTAATGACTTCAAAAGCATATGAACAAAAAAATATTTTTGGAAAAAACAAGATGACTCTTCTTGATAGAAAAGATTATGAATACAGAGTTAGATTTGAAAATAAGTTAATGAAAATATATAATCCAATGCCTGTTGATATGCTTTATGAACTTGAAAAGTTTAATTGTTTTGAAAATATTGGAATTGATTTAAAAGAAACCCACACACCAGAAGCTATTGCATTATTACGATTTTATGTTGACAAAATCAACGGAAAAAACCCTTCTAAAAAATCAAAATTCACTCGTGGACATTACGATAATCCAGTTGTTTAAATAAATACAACAATTGACGAATTTTAAATTTAATTTTTAAATATGTAAAAATTAAGTTTTTAATGAAATATTATTTAGATACCTGCATTTACATTGATTTTATAGAAAACCACTATGATGGATTAAATCCTCTTGGAGAATATGCTTTTTTATTTTTAAAAAAATATGAAAAAGAACAACACCAAATATTATATTCCCAACAAGTAATTTATGAATTAAATGAACAAAATTACAATCTTTTTTAAATACCAATTGATTTTAAAAAGTTATTAAAAGAAATTAAGATACAAAGTCAGGATTTAATTGAAGCTAATAAATTAAAAAAATGTAACTTTATTCCTTTTGGAGATGCATTGCACTTAATTTTAACAAAAAATAGTAAAGCAATTTTAGTATCTCGCAATAAACATCTTTTAAATTTTAAAGAAACAAAAAAACCGGAAGAATTAATCTAATTTTATATTAAATTTTTTTTCATAATAATTCATCATTTCTCTTTGAACATCTTCTCTTTCTCGCCATTTCAAAAAATCATTAGAATCAGCACTTTTTGGTTTTATCGCCCCTTTTAGTGCAAATAATTTTTCCCATTGTTTTTGTTTTAACTTTTCTTCTTTTAATAAATTTAATTTTGTTCTTATTGCATCACGAATAAATTCTGTTTTTGTAGAATAATCAAACTCAACCATACTTTGATCTATTTTTTTTGATAGAGGTTTTTCAAGCCTAATACTAATAACATCCATACTTACTATGTATGACTATGTATTTTTAAAGTTTTCTTAAACACTAATAGAAACTAAAAAATTAAAACCACGCAGATAAACCTTTTTGTTTTTCTTTTTCTTCTTTTTCAAAAACAAATTTATTTATTGTATTCTCAACCCTATCTTTTGAAAAATCATGTTTTTCAACTAAAAATTCAAGTAACTTTTCTTTTTGGGGCATTTTTTCATTTAATTCTTTTTCATCAATTGTTGCATGAACCGGATTCATAAAAACATCAACTATTTCTTTATAATCAAAATCAATTTCATGACCAGTTTTTGTAATAATGTCCTCAAAAGAGTCATATTCTTTTACAAATTTTAAAGCGGTTTTTGGGCCAATGCGTGGAAACTTATCATTAAAATCAGTCCCAACTAAAATACCAAGCCAAATAAGTTTTTCCCTATTTATTCCGAGTTGTTCAAATACTTTTTTTGCGTCCATGTGCTCAGGTTTTATATCAACATAAAAGTTTTTCCCAGCAACTTTTCTTTTTCCACTAAAACCAATATTTCGATACAAGTGAGGTGCACCAAAAAGCAAACAATCAAAATCTTGAGAAACAACTCCATCAAGCAGACCATTCTTTACCATTACGCTCGCTTGTGCTTCCCCTTCTTGTAAAGCTTGTACCACAGGAATTCCTAAAAATTCAAGCAAAATTTTTGCTTCATCAACCATATCCCTAGTTAATTTTAAAGCACGTGAACCCATCTTTTTTGCTTCAAGGAGATTTCCTTCTTGTAGAGCTTGTGAGCTTTTTTCTTCTGCATCCGTTCTTACAGCCCTTCTTTTTTGGAGAGTTTTACTTTTAAGTTCACTAGGTAACCCATCAAAAACATAAACAGGTTTTACTCCTTTTTCAATTAAATTAATTGTTCTATAAAAAAGTCCAGTTAAATGAGATGTTACTTGCCCGTGCGAATCTGCCAGAGGCATTCCATCAGCCCCCCTAATGCTTGCAAGAAATTGATATAACATATTGTAAGAATCAATTCCTAGTTTTTTTCCAGATAATTGGCCAATTGTAACTTCTTCTTTCTCGATTAGTTTTGATAAATTAACTCCCATAAAATCACTAATTAAAAAAAATTCAAAATCATTAAAAACTCCACTAATTTTTTAATTTCTAAAGATTTTTTGAAAATAATTAAAATTAGACAAAACCCCCTAAAAACCAAAGATTTATATATTAAAATAATTACTAATTTAAATTACCATGAATGGCAAATAATTGCTATTCATTTCTCAAAAAGAAACTCTCTTAATTGTGCCCTAGTAAATGCTAGGGCCTTTTAACCAATTTTTTACTTTTCTAAAAAAACATTGTTAAATAAGGCAATAAATTTATTAAAATTGAAATTAAAAATACCCAAACAAATAATCTTCCAATAAACAATTGTGTTTCTTTTTTTGTTTTAAACCCCATAAAACCAAAATAAGGAACCAACATTATTTGAGCCATTCTTCCACCATCAAGTGGATTTGCAGGCATGAAATTAAACATTCCAACAGCAAAACTCAAAATTATAAAGAAAAATATTATACTATCAAGGTAACCAACAAGTTGAGAAATTATTTGGGCAGTAAAAGGAACTTCTTTTTCTTTAACTAACTCAAGCCCTATTGGGCCAAGTGAACTTGAACCAAAAAATTCAATTTCTACAGGAGTAATATTTACATCAAGAACTTCATCATTTCTTAAAACTTGTATTACATAATCATCATTAGTAGTTTTTGCTTGAGATAAACCAAATATTTTATTATACACAAGTAAATTGTTTTCCATTTTTAAAGAATTTTTAATAAGTAAATTTACATCACGACCATTACTTGAAACTATTTTGTCGCCTTGCATTAACAAACCAAATGCTGGAGAATTGTAATCTTGTCCACAAACATTAAATGTCTCTGGAATATTTGAAACAGTAATTCCTGAATATGCCCCTTCAAATTCAGCATTAATTGAAGGAATAAATAATCCCAAACTAAAATAAAATAATACCAGAATAATTAATCCTACAAGAATTGAAACTAAATTTGAAGTTGGACCAGCGCTAAGAACAACTAATTGTTTTCGATCTTCTTTTTTCATGAAAGTATTATCGTCTTGTTCAACAAATGCCCCCATTGGAATTATTCCAACCAAAATTAATCCAACAGATTTTATTTTTTCTTTGTAATAAGAAAGCATTACTCCGTGAGAAAATTCATGTATTACCATTATTATTCCAAGCGAAACCCACGCAATTAATGGAATTACAACTCCAAGCCCTGGTATTGGAACGCCTGGTAAAACTGGTGCAACAGAAGGACAAATTTGATTTCCTAAAATTAATGCTTCTATTGACAAGTAACCATAACCTAAAAGAAATGCAAGTGAAAGTCCACCAAAACCCAGTATTACAAAACTAATTAAACCAAGTAATAAAAGGGGTGCAAGTGCAGGCACTGCAAATAGAATACTTACAAATTGAGTAAATATTATTCCTAAAATTATTGCACTAAAACACAAGATTCCTATTCTTTTAAGTCCACCTTTTTCTCTTGCTGTCCAATAATCTACTCCAGCTAAACCAAATCCTAAAAAAAGTCCAGCAATTGATATTTTTTCAAATATCTTTCCATGTTTTGAAAGAGCATGAATTGTATTTATTGTGTGTTTTGTTCTCAGCATTGTAAAAACAAACGGAATACCAAAAATTGTTCCTAGTTTTAATTTTAACCAAAGTAAATTAGGAAGCAATATTGCTAAAGCAAGTATTCCAGTTAACCAAAAAGTTGTTGTTTGACCATTTGTGAATAATTCATAAATTGTCCATGCTAAAAAAAATAATGCAATTATAAAAGGTTTTACTAAACCAATTTTTTCAAATTTATTCTTTTGAATAGAATCATTTTTTGGCACAGATTTTTTTCTTTGCATATGATAAATAAGTACTTAAAGAATTTAAAGGTACTATTAGAGGATTAAAAAAACTAATTTAAAAAAAAGAAATTGGGGGACAACTGCCCCCCGAATCGAGTTTTGATTTTTGAGTTTAATTTCTAAAGAACGAAATCAAGGTCAAGTTCTCTGTCTCTTCTTGATGAAGAAGACATTCTTGAATTACTCTTGTCAAGTCCTTTTACTGCATCGCTTCTAATGTATGGTGAGTGAACTCCTGTGAAGATACAAATTACTTCAAGTTTGTTCTCAAAAGTTGGGTCAACTCTTGCTCCCCAAATTACAGTTGCTTTTGGGTCAATTTTGTCTGTTAACATTTCACCAACAGCGTTTGCTTCACCTAGTGTTAAATCAGGTCCTCCAGTAATGTGTATTAAACATCCTGTTGATCCACCAATATCAATATCTAGTAATGCATTTTTTAGTGTGTCTTCAACTACTTCGTTTACTTTATCAACACTTTTACTTTCTCCAACAGCAATTACAGAAAGTCCTTGGTTACTCATAATACTTCTTACGTCTGCGTAATCTAGGTTTACAAGTGAAGGTTGAGTAATTGTTTCTGTAATTCCTCTTACTGTTCTTGCGATTACTTCATCTGCAACTTTGAATGCGTCTTGGATTGGTAAGTTTGGTACAAGTTCTACTAATCGATTGTTGTCGATTACAACAACTGTATCACATACTTTTTGTAAAGATTCAATTCCTTCTTCTGCTTTTAATAATCTTGCTTTTTCAAGTGCAAATGG
>CAZVWD010000022.1:6165-9879 GCA_964630715.1 uncultured archaeon | reverse complement strand
CTGAAGATTGTCCTAAAATTTGTGTTATTTTTTTAATGTCATTTTCAAGAATAATATCAACAACACTTGCATCAATACTTTCTTCTTTTAACATTTCTATTACAGCTTCTTTTCCAATCTTATCAATTTTGTCAAGAATTCGCATAGCTTCAACTTCTTTCCCAGAAGCGAATTTGTTAAATAAATCATTTAACAATTTTCTTGAATTAAAAACAACTTTAGGTTTTAATTCTAGTGAATTAAAACAATCTCTTACTACTTTCATTACTTCAATTTCTGCATCAAGTCCAGCAATTCCTAAAATATCAATATCTGCTTGATTGAACGCTCTGTATCTTTTTGCTTGGGGTCGGTCATAACGATAAACTTCACCAATTTGATATCTTTTGTAAGGAAGTCTTAATTGCTGTGTTGCAGCAATTCTTGCAAGAGAAGCAGTGAATTCAAAACGTAGTCCAAGTTCACGTTCACTTTTATCTTTAAAATAATAAATTTCTTCTTTAATAGCGTCACCAGCAGCACCCTTAACTTTAAACAAATCAAAGTTTTCAATTGCTGGAGTATAAAGTGGAGTGTAACCATATTTAGTAAAAACATTCTCAAAAGCATTTTCTACTTTTTTTTGTAGTAAAGCATCTTTTCCAACAAGATCTCTCATCCCACGAACGTTTGTTAGTACCATAAACATCACATAAAAATTTTAAAATTAAAAAGGCCGATACTGGGAATCGAACCCAGGACAGGCGGACCACAACCACCTATTATACCATTTAACTATACCAGCCATTAGCCATTCAAATTTGACCAATTTTCCTCCAATTTCTTAATTTTATTAAGATTTTTGGGTTGTTTTGTTCCAATTATTTTTTTAAATAACTGAAAGTTTTCATAACCATACATTCTAACCATATATAACTTATTTGGAGTTCGTTTGGTAATTTTTGTTGTTTGGTATATATTATTATTAAAACCAAGCATTTTTAATATTTCGGAAACGTTTTTTGCAAGTTTTTTAGAAATCGTTGCAATTGTTAATACAGGATAATAATTCTTGTTTTTTCCTTGTGATCGAAAATAAAGTGATCCATCAGTATCAAACAAACCACTTATTAATGAACATAATAATTTTTTATTATTAATTTTAAATATTTCTGGAATTTTAATATCTTTTTTAGAACCTATTGGAAGACCAATTATTTCATTTTTAAAATTAATTAATGTTTTTGAATATAATTCAAAACCAATTACGCTTGAATAATTCTTTAAATTTACATCAATGTTGTATAATTCTTTAAACATTGGTTTTATTGTATTTTTGTAATATTCTTGTTCATCATTAATATTGCCTTTTAGTCGATAACTCTTCCCTCGTGTTGGTAAACACCCATCACCTAAACTAGTCCCTGTTTCATAGGCTAGTAAAGGAGTTATTTTAGAGGGTAAGATTAATTTGTTTTCAATGTCTTTTTTTGAAAGTATTATTTTTGAACAATTCAGATTAATATTTTTATTATTAAACAAAATTTTTGTTTTGCTTGTTTTATTTATTGATTTGCCAACAATGCGTTTGTTTTTTATTTGTGCAAGAGCCATTAAATTGTTCCAATTAACTTTTTTACCTTTAAATTTTTTAATAGCATATTTAGAATCAATATTAACAAATTGGCATATTTCATTAAACTTGTCTTCTGAAATACGATAATTTTCTTTAAAGATATTTTGAATAGTATTATATTTAATTTCTAATTTCTTAGAAAAGTCATTCCAAGTTAAATTACTGCTTTCTTTAGCATATTTAATGAATTCTTTTTGTTTTCCTTTAGGAAACTGAATTCTTTCATTATCCATGAACAAAGTAGTATTTTGTTTGTTTAAATTTGTTTTGGGGGTTGCTTGCCGGTCAAAATAATTTTGGGCAAAAATATAATTTGGAAAATCTTCAAATTCAAAAAGGTTCTTACGACTAACTAAAAAATCATCAGAACAGATGAAGTAACTCACTTTTTGTAGTAGTCATAACATATCAACTATTTGTTATCTTTTTAAAGGTTTGGGTTTCTTGGGAAAAGTAATTAGTTTATTGAATAGCTATAAATTAAAGCTTTTATTATTTTAAAATAATAAGAAAATGTTCGCAATTACAAAATTTAGTATTATAAAAAATACAAAGAATAAAACAAAATAAACAATTTTCATTTTGTCAAATAATAAAATTGTTGCTCCGCTTGCTTTTATTTCTTTTTTTAGTTTATCATCAATTTTTTTTGTTTTAAGTAATATAACAGCAATTACCATTCCAATTATTGTAGCAAAATTTACAAGTCCAAGTAATGCAAATTTCTTCTTATCAATTTTTTTACCAAAAGAAATTATTCCTGCGCAAAGACTTGCTAAAATTGAAGCAATTGCAAAGAATATTATTCCAACCCAAAAAGTGTTTGCGTTTACAAGGCCTTTAAATCCAATGCTTGCTGGAGCACCTTCATTAATCCATAGGTCTTGTGTAAAATATTTTGAAGGAACATTCATTTCAATTTTTGTGTACCCAGTTCTATTAATTGTATTTCCATTATAGAATTTTTCAAGTGTACTACTATTTCCAACATATTGTGAATAATTTGACATGTAAGTTGTTTTTGCTCCTGCAATTTCAGTATACAGTTCAGGAGTTACGTGTCCAGTAACATAAAGAGTTAAAGGAACTGATGTACTTGCATAAACACTTGTTGGTTTAAGTGGAAAATAAATTTTGTCAGTTGGAAACTTAACAAATACTCCCAGACTTCCTTGGTTGTAATTGTAATATTTGTTTTCAGAAATATATGTTTGATATTCTTCTAAATTGTCAATAAAAGAAATAACAAAAGAATAATCCTTTCCAATATAATCATCCATTATTATTTTTGAACTTTCGGGCAATTCAAATCCCTTAACTCTTAAATATTCGTATAATACTTCACTACTTTGGGTAGTAATTAATTTAGTGGTTATTCCAAATTTTGAAACTGTTTCATGAATTGAAACATAATCTGGACCTTTTTCTTGGGCATCTCCTGCATAACTTATATTGCTCACCATTGGTAGTAATGCAAATGGTAGAAGAAAACCAAGTAAAGGAATTGCTGAATAAGCTGAACTAATAAAAGGATAAGTTTGCATTGCTGTTTTGTATTGTTCTGCAATATTTCTCCCACTAAATGTAGGGAACTTGTCAACAACATCAATCACTACTTTTTCAGGGTTTGCAGGTACAGGAAACATCCAAACTGCTTTTTCTCCTTTTGTTTCTTGATCAATATCAATTGTTAAAACTAAATTTTCATAACCATTTTCATAATTAATTGCAGCAACTTGTCTATTTTCTCTCATTGGTCTCCAAGTATCATCATAATAGTGAACCATTCCGTCAGCAAATGCTATTGTTGAAATAAAAAGTAATATAAAAAATATAGAAATTATTTTTCTCATATTATTATAACTAACAAACTACTATTTAAATACAATTTTTTTGTTAGGTAGTTTGCTATGTTTAAATTTTTGGTAGTTTGTTATGGATAAAATTTATTCTCCAAGAACAATTGTTTTGTCTTCAAGAATAAGAAGAGATTTTTCTACTTGACTAACAAATTTACCTTGGGTTTCGCGAAGTCCAGGGAATGTTTGAAATGTATTTGCTTTCATGAGTTCTTTAAGTCCAACAGTAAAACAAAAATC
>CAZVWD010000022.1:0-6065 GCA_964630715.1 uncultured archaeon | reverse complement strand
TCAAGTGCAAGTTCATTAGCCTGGATTTGTTTTGCATGTGCATTATCTAAGTTTATTGAAATTGCTCCGTCACAAATAAAACCATCTTTGTGAACTCCAATATCAATTTTTAATAAATCATTTTTTTTTAAAATTTCGCTATCATTATAAGTTGGAACAAAATGTGCTGCTTTTTCATTTAAACTTAAATTAATTGGAAAACCAATTCCACAATCACTATCTAAAATATGTTGTTCAAGTTTGTTTGCAAAGTCAAGTAATTTAACTCCTTCTTTAGCTTCTTTTTTTGCTAGTTTAATAGTTTCTTTCCAAACGCTTGCTGCTTCTTTGTATGAGTTAATTTCTTTTGTTTCCATAATAAGAATTTGTATGGCAATAATTAAAAAGGAAATTAATTAAGGACAAAACTATTTTTTGTAAACTTTTTTTCGAAGATCTATTTTTGTTATTTCTATTAGTTCTTCTTTTTTATTAATATCGGCAATTACTCTATATTTTCCAACTCTTAATTTATAGTCTTGTCGTCCTGATAGTCTTTCGAAGAATTGGGACGGATTATTTTGGGCAATTGTTAATTTTTCAACAATTCGTTGACTTTTGTCTTTTGGTAAAGTATTAAGAAATTTTATTGCGTTTTTATCTAAAATTGTTTTATACATCTAACCCTAACCTTTTTTTTGTTTCATCTAAAGTTAGGAAATCCCCTTTTCTAATTCTTTCTCTTGCTTTTTCAATATCTTTGATAGTTTCTACGCTAAGTTCTGGTTCTTTTCGAATATTTTGTGCAATAAAAACAAGTTTTTTTACAATCTCATCATATGTTTCGTTTTTGTATTCGCGAAATAAATCAAGATTATGTTTTGTTTTGTCTTCTAGTTTTATTGTTGTATTCATCTTATCACTTATACTAAGGTATACCATAGTATATTTAAATATTTGGGTTTCCTAAAAATTGTTTTAATTTTGATCGTTTATAAAATAAACTAAAAATTCGTTTTTTGTCGAACAATTAAAAAGGAAATTAATTAAGTGTTTTATTATTAAATTTAATTTATTTTTTTTAACTCCAAGCTCCAAGTCCAGTCTGCTTACCGCCCTGGATAAGATCTTCTTCGCTATAATTAAGTTCTCTTAAAATTTTTATTACAGCAGGAAGTATTTGGTTTTTTATATAATAATCACTATCATATTCTCCTTGGTTAACAAATTCTTCAAGCTCTGCTTTTTCGCTAATTGTTTTTCCATTTTTTGTAATAATAAAAGAGAGTAGTGAACCAACATCAATGTTTTTTCCACGATCTATTGCTTTTTTTGCTGCTGACACGTGAGGTCCAATAGAATCATAATCTTCAATTTTTCTTTTAAGAAGAGTAATAATTGTAAGTTCTTCTTTTCTAACTTTCCCTTCCTTAAGTCGCTTTATAACATCACGAACAAAGTTAGCAGCTTCTTTGGGTTCACCTTTTTTTAGTACAAGTTCAATTACTGTTTTTTGTGTTTCTTTTGCAAGAGTACACCAGTCACGTCTAACATATTCAAATCCAACAATTTTTAGATTATCATTTTCATCAATAAATGCATATCTTTTTTTTGCAGCTCCACCTTCTTTTTTTGTAACAAAAATTCCCCGCTTATAATAACCATCAAGTTCAAGTTCCATTGTTTCTGGTAGTTCATCATTTATTTTTTTGAGTAATTTTTCAATGTCAGCTTTTGTTTTATTACCCATTAATACTACTGCAGAATCTGTGTCATTATAAAGAATTTCAAAACCTTCTTTTTCTATTTTTGAAGAAGTTTCGTGAATATATTGTCTTGCCCATGCAGTAGTAGCACTTGCACTTTCTCGTGAATACCATCTTGCACGAGGATAACCTAAGTATCCGTATGCAGAGTTAAGAATTATTTTTAGAGCCCATTGTTTTGCAAAAAGAATTTTATCATCAACACCTGTTTTCTTTTTTTCTTTGTACTCTTTTTTAAATTCAAGTCTTTGTGCAAGCATTTTTCCAAGAATTTCAGGAAACAATCCTTTTTCTTTTGTACAAAACCAAGTGTCATCAGAACACTTATTTTTTTTACATTCATCATGGTTACAATTAAGAGTTTCAGGGGAAATATTATGCGAAATAATAATTGAAGGATAAAGTGAAGCAAAATCAAGAACAGCAATGTTTTCATGAAGTCCAGCTAAAGGTTCTTTTACAAATGCTCCTTTAATAGGATTATTTATTCTTTCTCGAATTAGTGGTTCGTGAGGTTTGTTAGGAGCAATAATTCCACGCTTATGAGTTTCTTTAAGAAGCAAATCTTCAACCATCACAGAAGTACTTGAACGTGTTGAGTTTGAAAGTGTTTGTGAAGTAAGTCTTGAAATTTCAATAAAAAGTGGTAAAAATTCTTGTGCTAAACGTAGAGTTGTTTCGGCGTCTTCACGATTATATCTAACAAGCCGGTCAAGTTTTACTTTGTCTTTTGTTTGCCACGCTTCGTTAATTTCAATAGGTAAAACTTTTTCTTTTTTAATTCCAAAAACTTTATCGCTCACGTTTTCAAGATCAAGTTTTAAAATATTTACAGATCCAGTTCTTTGTAAAAATTTCATTATTTGATAAGCATCAATATGTTGTTTTCCAACTATTTCAGCAGCATTATCAATTCCATGTCTTTTGATTTTTATTTTTTCGTCATTAATTAAAAATTCTTTTTTATACCTTTGAGCTCTTTTGTTAACATAAGGCATGTCAAAATTATCTCCGTTATAAGTTATGATTAAATCAAATTTATTTATTTCTTTATTTAACTCGTAAAGTAATGCTTCTTCGTTAGTGACAATATCAAGCCCATCAACTTTAGCCGTATTATACGAAATAATTCGAGAATCATATCCTTTGTCTTTAGCTTTTGAAATTGAAGCCATGAGTATTGGTTCTCGTCCAACTTCAAATTTATCAGTAAATAAAGTTTCAAGATCATATGCACAAATACTAGCATCAAATTCGCCCTGTGTTTTTTTTATGTTAATAATTTCATTTCCTTCTTTTTCAATATCTACTCGTTGCCCAGGCTCAAGGTCATTATCAATTAAATATTTTTTTGGATATTGGATATCATATTCATATTTTTGTATTCCAAGTTCGTTAAATTCTTTTCTTGCCCCGAATAATTCACTTGTTTTATTAAAATAAACTTTTAGAACAATGTTGTCAAATAATTTTTTTTTAGTGTTTTCTATTTTAAAAATTTGGTATTCTTCTTCTCCAAAATTTTTTGCTTTTAAAAATTCTATTTTTTCTTCAAGTTCATTCTCAGCAACAGTTATGTATAAATAAGGTCTTGTTTTATTATCAACTAACCAATAGCTTTTATCCTTTTCTTTTACAAAAACCTTAATTTGAGAAAATTTTTCATTGTCTTCATACGAAACATCCAGTAATAATGCATTTATTTTTTCCATACCATATATTTTTAAGTAACAAAACCCATTTAATTGTAGTTTACTTTGGTGAATTTTTATGCCACGTCCAGATCGAAACAATACGCAAGCACAAAATAATGCTCCTGTAGGAGGGGTAAGAGAGGACATTCGTGCCCTTAATTCAAGTATTCTCTTAATGACCCAAAAAATCAAGTATGTTGTTCGAAATGAAAAGATTTTAGGCCGAAATTTGATTGTTTTAAATAAAAAAATAAAAACAATGGAAGAAAAAGCAAACATGCCAAAAGATCTTGGCGGGGTTGGTGCTAATTCAGAAGATATTGTTGATGTAAGAAAGAAACTTGAAATGATGCAAGCTCAACTTGATGATATTTCGAAAAGAATGGTGTCAAAAGAAGAATTACAAGAATTAAAATATATTATTGATTCAATAAATCCTCTTGAATTTGCAACTCTTTCTCAAGTAAAAGAAATGATTGAGCGGAGTAAAAAAGAATAATTTTTAGCAGGTGAATATTAGTAGAAAATATTGAAAATAGAAAATATTTTATTTAGAAGAAGCATAGGTGTTAATGATGATGAACGAAAAAATAATTGATGATACAATACAAAGAATGCTTGACGCAGAAATTGATGATGCAACAATTGTTTCAACTCTAAAAGACGTTGGTTTAAGTGAAGTAGAAGCACGTGCACAAATAGAAAAAATAAAAAAATCTTCTGGTGAAAACGATGATGATATTGAAAGTCAAATTGATGATAATTCAAAATTAAATAATGTTCAAAATGAAGTTAATGCTCAAGCACAAAAAAGTGAACTTCATGAAACAACAACTCATAATATGCTTAATATGCACGAACAAAAAATTGATGATGTTGCGCGTAATATTGACGAAGTAAAAAAAACTGTTTCTCAAACTGCAGAAAAAATAAATGCTCCAAGTGAACCAACAAGTGCAAAACTTTCTGAAATAGCAGCTTCACAAAAAGCTCTAATGAAACTTTTAAATGATGTTTTAGAAGTTAATAGAAAAATACTTACAGAACTTCAAATGAAAAAATAATCTATTTAATTAATTTTATTCTTTTTATTAAAAATATATTTTATTCAATTTACCTTGGCATGGAACCCTAGTAATGTTTAAATACAATTCTAATGTGCTTCTTGTTGTGGTTTTATGGAAAAGATGATTATTTCTAAGTTGACGAGTAATTTTAATGATTATGTTAATGAGAAAGATGGTGTTGAGTTTTGGTTTGCAAGAGATTTGCAAAAATTGTTAGGTTATAATAAATGGGAAAATTTTGTTAAAGTAATTAATAAAGCTCAAATTGCTTGTAAAAACTCAAAACAACTTGTTAAAGACCATTTTCCTGACGTCAGGAAAAAGGTTACTTTGGGTTCAGGGGCTCAAAGAGAAATTGATGATATTTTACTTACAAGGTACGCTTGTTATTTGATTGCACAAAATGGGGATTCAAGAAAAGAAGAGATTGCGTTTGCTCAGAGTTATTTTGCTTTGCAAACAAGAAAGCAAGAATTGATTGAAGAGAGAATTGTTTTAAAAGAAAGGTTTGATGCTAGAGAAAAATTATCAAGGTCAGAAACAGAGTTGTCAAAGTTGATTTATGAAAGAGGGGTTGATGATAGGGGTTTTGCGCGAATAAGAAGTAAAGGCGATTATGCTTTATTTGGTGGAAATAATACTCTTGAAATGAAGAAAAAATTAATTGTTCCAAAAAATCGTTCACTTGCAGATTTCTTACCAACAATAACTCTTGCTGCAAAAAACTTGGCAACTGAATTAACAAATTTTAATGTTAAAACAAATAATTTGTTTGGTGAAAACAAAGTTACTGGTGAGCATGTAAAAAACAATAAAGAAATGCGCAGAGTTTTAGCAAAAAACAAGATTGTTCCTGAAGAATTACCTCGCTGTGAAGATATCAAAAAGATTCAAAGACAAATAAAAAAACAAGATAAAAAAATATCTACTAAATCAAATACAACAAAATAATTAATTTTATTCTTTTCATTAAAAAATATTTTATTTATTTTTTTTATTAAAAATAATATTTATTTAATTTGTGGGTCTCCGCTAATACTTGGGCGAAGTTCAACACGATAATTTCTTTTGTTTTTTATTGATACTGCAACATCTTTGTCTTTTATTAAATTCATTTTTGCAGTTTCGTTTTGTGCAAGTTTTTGATTTTGTGTAGTTGTTCCAATAACAAAACCAACCCCAAGATCTTCTAAAGAAAGTATTTTGTTTAAAATTTTGTTTTGATCATTTTTTAACGCGTATTGCATTTGTGGAAACATTAAAACCAAATTATTATTTTTTATTTTTTCTCCAAGGGATTCTATATCAGTTAAAATGCCTAAAATAAATATTATTTTTTCATTGTTTGTTAAACTTGAAATATCTATTATTGTAGCTCTACCAATGTTTCCTGACCAACTTTTTATTAATTCATTTGTGTCTAAATTTAGTCCAAATAAATCTTTATTTTCTTTATCAATTATTTTTAATAATCTTTCGATTTTTAATTTATGAAAATCATTTATTTCTTTATTTTCTTTAAGTTGTTCTAAATATTCATTAATAGTGTTTGCGTTTAT
>CAZVWD010000021.1:0-9922 GCA_964630715.1 uncultured archaeon | reverse complement strand
TAAAGCTGGAAATGAAAGTGCAACAACACAAACAACTATTAAATTTGATAAAACAAATCCAAGCCCACCAACAGGACTTTCTGTTAGTGAAGGAAATGGAGAAATAACTCTTTCATGGAGTGCTCCAGGATCAGATAATTTATCAGGGAATAAAGAATATAAAATTTATAAAAATGGAGAACATCATTCAACAACAACAAGTACAAGCACAACAATTACTGGACTTAGTAATGGCGTATCATATGCTTTCAAAATTAAAACAATTGATAATGCTTTAAATGAAAGTGATTTTAGTTCTACAATTGATGGAGTTCCACAAGAAGACTCATGCAATTGTGATGTAATAGTTAAAAGATCAGGAAGTAGTATTGAATATGCAAAAGATAATGATGATTTAGATATTACTTGTAACATTGAAGAAGAATCAGATAATGTAATAATAAAGTATAGATATGAAACTAATAGTATTCAAAATTTAACTGGAGAAGAAGACAACACTGACACAATTAATGAAACATTTAATGTAAATGGAGATTACTCACGAGTTTCTTTTTGGTGCGAATGGGAATTAAATAATACTGATTATTCATCTTCAACAAAAACAATTTACATTGACAATGAATTACCCGAAATAACTTGGGGTTCTTTTGACAATAATTTTTCAGGAACAAAAGAAGTTTATGTTGATGTAACAGATAATAAAAATGTAAATTTAGTTGAATTTGAAATAAATAATGTAAAACATGGAACAAGCAAAAATGGAGACAAATATTATTTCGATTTAAAAACAACAGATTATACAAACGGAAATTATACATTAAAAGCAATTGCATATGATAAAGCAGGAAACATGAAAACAATTTCAAAAACAATCACAATAAGCAATATTTTATCTGCGGATCAAACTGCGTCAAAAGCAATAACAGACGCAAAAGCAACAAAACTTGAAGTTGAAGATTTAATAAAATACTTTAAGGATAAAGGAATTGCATTTAATCAAGATTTGCTACAAGAAAAAGAAAAAGCTGATGAATTATTACTTGAAGCAGAAAGTACAACAAACACAGCCACAAAAACAACAAAAGCAAATGAAGCTAACACAAAATATTTAAGTATTTTAAACAAAGCAAGTATTGATGATAACAAACGAGAATCAACTTATGAATTCAGTGTTGAAAATTTAACTGATAAATTATATGCTTTAGGTTTAACACAAGGACAAGTTGAAAAAGCAAGTGCATTAATGTTATCAAGTAATGTTGAAAGAAAATTATCAATTATAAAAGTTGGAGACACACACAATGCACAAATTGAGATAACTCTAACCCTTGATGGAAACGAAGAAACATATAAAATTATTGAAGTAATACCTAAAGAATTTATTAAAAGTGCAACAATGATTTATTCAAATATTGATTTTTCAATAATAGAAGATGACCCAGTAATTGAATTTAGTGTACCAAGAGGAACAAGTAAAATATATTATAGTATAATGGTTGATGAAAATACAGCAAATGCATTAATTGATTCAAATGTAATTGCAAACTTTGCTTCCCCACCAATAATTATTTCAGGCAATGAAAAATTAAGCATAACAGAAAACAATGGACTTGGAACAATAATTGGAATTGTTTTAGTAATAATTTTAGTTTTAATTATTGCTGGAATCATTGGAGTAATTTATATTGGTTACAATAAAGATAAAACTACCGGATTTAACCATGAAAAACCAGTTAACCCAGTTGATTTAATAAAAGAAAAATTACAAATAAACCAACAAAAATCTGGAAAAGAAAAATGGAAATACAAAAATAAGTAATTTAACCAGAATTAAAATAAAAAAAAGTGCTTAGAATAATTTAATAAGGATTTAAGCACTATTTCTATGTATGAATAATATTGCAATAATCGGATCTGGACCAGCAGGTCTTGCAACAGCAATCCGTCTAAAAAAAGAAGGTTTTGATTCAATTGTTTTAGAAGACCATGCAAGCATTGGTGTGCCAGAAAATTGTGCAGGACTTATTTCAAAATCAGGTCTTGATAAACTAAAAATCAATTTTTCAGGAAGTGTACAAAACACTGTGCGAGGAGCAAAAATATATTCTCCAAATGGAACAGAATTAAAAGTAACTCTGCCAACTCCAGTAGCATATGTAGTAGATAGAAAAAAATTTGATCAATTATTATTTGAAGAAGCACGAAACTTAAATATTCATGTTGCAACCAACACAAAATTAATTGATGTTCGTAATAATACTTTATTTGTTCAAGCAAATGGACGTGGTGAAATTCGAAAGGCTGAATTTGTTATTGGTGCTGATGGAGTTAATTCAACAGTAAGACATTTAATGGGAATTAAAACAACTAAAGATAGTTTTATTCACACAATACAAGCAACATGCACAGGCAAATTTGAAAAAGAATATGTTCAACTTTATCTAGGCGATTTTGCTAAAGGTTTTTTTGCATGGGTCGTACCAGTAAGTGATACTAAAGCAAAAGTTGGACTTGGAACAATACTTGGAGAGAATGTTGCTCAAAATTTTGAAGACTTTTTAAAAGAAAAACTCCCAGGTGTTCGAGCTTATGCTCCACAATCATCATTAATCCCTTATGGTTTGCCTTTGCAAGGAATTGTTAAAAATAATATGGCGCTTGTTGGTGACGCAGCTTTTCAAACAAAATCAACTACTGGTGGAGGAATTATTTTTGGAATGGAATCTGGAAATGTTTTAGCACAAACAATTGCTGACGAACTAAAAAAAACTGGGCCCATAAAAGATTATGAAAAAAATTTAAAAGAAATTAATCGAGAATTAAAAATGCATTGGAAAATAAGAAATTATGTTAACAGCCTTAATAACGAACAAATTGACAAATTATTTGTTAAACTAAAAAATAAAGGAATTGAAGAATTTTTAGAAACTAATGGTGACATGGATAATCCAAGTAAATTCATTGGAAAACTTGCTAAGAGTCCAAAGTATTGGTTCATGGCAAAAACATTACTTGGAATTGCAAGAAGTTAATTAAATCAAAACTATACAAATTAATTACACAAACACAAGTATTAAATATGTGTTGACACATAATAGTTATGTGATAATATGGTTAATTTAACTCTTTCAATCCCTGTTGAAACAAAAGAACGGATGGATAAATACAAACACATTAAATGGTCAAGTGCTATTCGCACTATTATTGAGCGTAAACTTGATGATTTTGAAGAAACTGAAAAGATTGCAAAAAAAATCAACTTAACTATGAATGATTTTAATGAAATAAATAAAAAAATTGATATTGCCATGGCTAAGCACGCAGAGGAGTTGCTACATGGAAATAACTATTGATGCAAATATCATATTTGCTTGTTTAATAAAAGATTCTGATACTAGAAAATTATTTTTTAGCCCAGAAGTTGAATTATATGCGCCTACGTTTATGTTGGTCGAATTGAAAAAATATTTCCCTGTGATAAAAAAGAAAAGTGGACTTAATGATCATGATTTTTCAGATCTTGTTACACGAATACTTGTTCAAATAGATATTATCAATGATGCTGAATTAAAACCATTTATACCTGCGGCGTCTTCACTAATTAATGATAAAAAAGATTGGCTTTATTTAGCGTGCGCATTATACAAAAATACTTCTATTTGGAGTAATGATAAAGAATTTAAAAATCAAAATAGAATCAAAATTTTAACAACTCTTGAAATGATTGATAAGTTTGGGATAAAATAAATAGCCTCGCCCAGTTCCAAACGCAACCCCTTTAACAAAGGTGTTGCATCCCAAAACAAAAATAAATAGCCCCACCCAGATTTGAACTGGGGTCTTAAGCTCCAGAAGCTTAAATCCTTGGCCACTAGACGATGGGGCTTTCAAATTAATTAAGACAACGAATGTTTTTAAATTATTCAAATAATTCGTTTAATAGCATTTATTTGCTCAATTAAATCACTCAATTTTTTAATAGTAATATCGCCTTCAAAAGGTTCATTTTTTTTATTTAAGAAAATTGTTTTCATACCATGTTCTTTTGCTAGCAAAATGTCTTTTTCATAATCATCCCCAACAAAAGCCACTTCGTTTGCTTTCAAATTCAATTTTAACAAAGCAATTTCAAATAATTTCCCTGAATCTTTTAAGTAACCTTCTTCATAGCTATTAACAATTAAATCAAAATGATTATTCATCTCAAAACCAAAAATATTTTTAAAATCATATTCAGCCCAAAGCCAAACGCCTGAAGAAACTATTGCTAACTTGAAATGCTTTTTTAATTCTGTCAAAGTTTCAGCATATTTATCAGGAAGAGAGGTAAATTGTTTTCTTATCACCAAATGTTTTTTTGTAATTGAATCAATTTGTTCTTTTGAAACATTTAATGCTAATTGTTTGAACACCAAGTTAAAAAATTCAAAATCACCTTTTATTTTTCCTAACCTATAAATCTCATAAGTTTGTTGATAATATTTTTTTAGTTCACCTAAAGAAATTTCATTTTTAGTCTCTTCAAGTATTAATTTATGTAAAAGATTCCATTGTTTATCAAAATCAAAATCTTGCAAAGTATTTGTCAGATCAAAAAATATTCCTTTAACCATAAATATATATTATTACAATTAGTTTTTATTATTTCCCAAATCGTCTGTCGCGTTCGTTGAAATCATTTACAATTTTATCAACATCATTTTCTTGTATTTGTGGCCAATATTTATTAATAAAAGCAAATTCACTATATGCTGATTGATATGTTAAAAATCCTGAAAGTCTTTGTTCATTTGAAGTTCTAATAATTAAATCAGGTTCAGCAAAATCTGAGTATAAGTATTTTCTAAAACTCTCTGTTGAAAGTGTTTCTGCAAGCACATTTCCTTTTTGAACATCAAGCGCAAACTTTTGTGCAGCATCAATTATTTCTGTTTGACCATCATAACCTAAAGCTAAATTAATTGTTCTATCAGTAAACTGTGAAGTATATTTTTCTGCTTCTTTCATTTTCTTTTGAATAACACTTGGAAATTGTTCGCGTCGTCCAATAAACTTTAAGTTAATTCCTTCTTCTTGTAAAATCTTTCTTTCTTTGACTTTATCAAGTTCTTTTGTAAATAACTTCATCAAAATTTTTAATTCAAGACCTGAACGTTGAAAATTTTTAAGAGAAAATGTATAAAATGTCCCAACTTTAATTTGAGGGTATTTTGTTAACCAATTTAAAACATCCCATGCTTTTTCTGTACCCATTGAATAACTTTGAAGTAAGGATACTCCGCTAGCTTTTGCGTAACGCCTATTTCCATCAGGAATAAATGCTATTGATTCAATCATGTTTTTCACTCAAATTATACTATGTTTCTAAAGAAATTGGGTTATTTTTTGTTTAAAATTTTATCGGTGCAAAAATCCCAAAAAATCCAATCACTCAAAAAGGTTTTTAACTTAAAGTTGCCCATATTTGTTAGTGATATAAATGGATTTAACTAATGCAAAAGAAATTTTAAGTGTTATCCAGCAATTAAATGGTGATTCAAAAGAAAGCATTCTAAGAGCATTAAATTTAGCCGAACATGTTGAAAAAACAAGTGGAGAATTTTATAAACTTGAAGCAAAGAGAACAAAAGGAACTGAACTGCAAGCTTTTTTTGTTTTTATGGAAAAAGAAGAAGAAATGCATCTTGCAAAAATCCTTGAACTTAAAGCACAACTTGAAAATAAAGAAGAATTAACAGAGATTGTTTTTGAAACAAATACTGCTCCGCAAATTCATTCAATACCTGCTGGGAAAGATGATATGACTGCTTTACTTTATGCACTTTGGCGAGAAAAAAAAGCACAAGATTTTTATGAACAAGCAAGTAAAAAAACAAGTGGTAAAGTTTCTCACTTCTTTTCTGAACTTGCAAATTTTGAACACGGACATGTTCAGTTACTTGAAGAATATGTTGAAAATGTACAAAACGCTGATGAATTAATAATGGGTTGATTCAATGGGTCTTGTTAGTCTAATCAATAGATTACAACAAAAAAAATTTATTGGCGGAAAGAAAGATTCATTAATGCAAGCACGAGTTAGTAATAAAATAAAACTAGTTAATGGCCCAAGAATAAAAAGACTCGCTTGCGGGGCACACGGGAATATATTTGATCTTATAGCATACAAAGGAAACCACAAAACCAAACTAGTAATAAAAAGATACCATTCAGGAAACCAAAGTGCAACTGCAAAAGAAGAATTTAAAATATTAACATCACTAAGAGCAAAAGGTTATCCCACTCCACCAACGTTTAGATTGGTTCGAATTAATGGAAAATATTATATTGCAATGACTGATTTAACAACAATAGGCGACACATTAGCAAAACGATTTAGTGATTTACCAAAAGAAGTTCAGGCAGAAAATAAAGACCTACTTCACAAAGTTGGAGACCATATTGTTACTGCTAGAGAAGATGGATTACATCTTTGGGATTCATTTGAATGGGTTTACAATAGTAAAACTAGAAAACTACAGGTATTTTGTTTTGACTTAGGCAATAAAGATTGGGAAGACAGGAGTTAAAAATAATGATTCAAACTTGTAAAGCAACTCCAAAAATTGATGTTGCAATAAAAAAAGCATTAATTGATTATAAGAATACTTGGAAATCAAATGAAAAAGTTTTTGAAGAATTTTGTTTTTGTATTCTTACTCCACAAAGTTCTGCAAGAAAAGCTGAACTTACCATTAAACTTCTTAAAAAAAATGATTTACTTGACAAAGGGAGTGCAAAAGAAAAAGAACCTTTCATGAAAAACATTCGTTTCTACATAACAAAGGCTAGGCGACTTGAAATTATGGAAGAAGAATTTCCAAAAAATAAAATAAAAAAAATATTAATTAAAAATGAAATTTTAACAAACCCTCTTGCAACAAGAGAATTTTTAGTAAAAAATGTTAATGGATTTGGATATAAAGAAGCATCTCACTTCCTACGAAACATTGGGTTTTATGATGAAGTTGCAATTCTTGACAGGCACATTCTAAAAAACTTGGTAAAATGCCAAATTATTAAAGAAATTCCAAAAACTTTAAACAAAAAAATGTATTTAGAAATTGAAGACAAAATGAAACAATATTGTAAAAAATACAAAATTGATTTTGCTGAACTTGATCTTATCTTTTGGTCTAATGAAACTGGAGAAGTTTTCAAATAAAATTAATTCAATTTAAACAAATTAAAGAAATAACCTCACTAGCAATCTTTTTATTCTAAAGATGCATAATATTTGCATGGATGAAGAAAAGCAAGAAATGCAAGAGATTATTGCTAACTTAAAAAAGAAAATGAGCGAAATTGACGATTTAACAAAAGATTTTGCCCAAAAGAAAGAAGATGCTAAAGACACCCCTAAAAAAACCAAACGTTTACTTGAAGAAATAAAAGTTCCTTCACTTGAAATGCTAAAATGAGTTGAATTTTATGTTAAAGATAAATAACAAACTATTAATGAAAAACGTTAAACTTGCAAGCACTAGCTGGCAAAGAACCAAAGGATTAATGTTTGAAGATGTAAAAAACTTTAATTATGCATTAGTATTTGATTTTCCTAGCGAAAGCAAAATTGGAACTTCACTTCACATGATTTTTGTATTTTTTCCAATCGATGTTTTATTTTTAAATAAAAAACAAGAAGTTGTTGACAAAGTAACACTTCAACCATTTACTCCAAATTACACTCCAAAAAAGGCCGCTAAATATGTTATTGAAATGCCGAATGGAAAAAACAAGAAAATAAAAATTGGCGACAAAGTTTCTTGGTAAAAAAATTATTTTTGTGCAGTTTTTATATCTTTAATCATTAATTTTATATTCTTTTTTAAATTAGGAAGATCATTTTCTATTGTTTTCATCAATAATTTTGTTTGTACCCCAAAATAAAAATGAATCAAAATATCTCTTGTCCCAGCAATTTGCTTCCATTCAATTTTTGGATATTTTTTCTTTAAATTTTCAGGTAATATCTTTACAGCTTCACCAATAATCTCAAATTTTCTTATTACTGCGCTTTGTAGCATATCATCTTTTATCAAATCATTTAGGCCTTTATCTTTCATAAAAAATTCAATTTTTTTAATTGCATCAAGAATATCCACTAAATAAAACAATACATCTCTTTTCATAATATTCTCACGTGATTTTTTAAAATACTTTGTTTTAATTCAGGCCTTATTGCACCATATTCAACTAAATCAACTTGTTTCATTAACCTTTTTTCTAAAGCAATTTTTAAACCAGAAAATTCAAACAAGCCAAAATCTGAATTTAACTCCACTAAAATATCCACATCACTTTTTTTTGTGTTTTTTCCGGTTACATAAGAACCAAAAATTGATGCTTTAACAACCCCATTTGCCTTAAGCAAAGGGATAATTTTGTTTTGAATTTGTTTTAAGTCCTTTTTCATAACATATTAATATAAAATCATAAATTTAATACTTGTGTTTAACAAGAATTAACCCGCCTTATTGAAATGCCGAATGGAAAAAACAAGAAAATAAAAATTGGCGACAAAGTTTCTTGGGCATAAGAAACAAATTCTTATTTTAATCCAACAAAAAATAATTTAAGAAAAATTCTTTTACTTAAAACTAAAAATTATAAAAAAAAATAACTTTTGAATTGTTTTTAAGAAAGGAAAGAAAGTGAATTTATAAGAATACTTTCTTTCCCCCTTTGCCTTCTTACTGTGAAAACTTCTGTTTTCACTATCTCCACCAAAGCACTAACTTTGGCTTCTTGCCTTTACCCTATATAGAAATCGGGGTGATAACCCAACTCTAATAGAACCAAACTAATATATAATACCAACGGGTTTAGAAACACAACTCTTTTGTAAAATTCACACAAATACACTACGTCAATTGACTAATTTATAGTCGTTTTTATATATTAAAAGAAAAGAAAATTTAACATGGATGAAATAGGATATTTAGTTTTACAAACAGAATTTTCAAAAAAATTAAGTGAAAGCAAAAGTGGAAATATAGTAAAAAAGAAGGATAAAAATTATTTTTTACTCAATTTTCCAGAATTAAATGAAAAAGAAAAAAACATTTTCTTAGATATTTTAAAAGACTTAAAATACTCAAAAATAAATATTTCAAAAAAAGCAGATGTTTATTTTTTTCTTAAAAATTATTGTTTACAAAACTATGTTATTTTAAGAAAAGACCAAAGAGAAAAAATTTCTCAACTTATTGAATGGGAAACTTTAGGAGATAGTATTTTAGAACCATTAATTAATGACCCTGATTTTGAAGAAATAGTAATTAATGGAATTAACAAACCATTAATGATTTATCACAATATTTTTGGTTGGCTTACAAGCAATGTTTATTTTACAAAAGAAGATAAAATTAGAAACTTAATTAACAAAATTGCTTCTCCCCTTGGAAGACAATTAAGTTTTAACAACCCAATACTTAATGCAACTCTTACAAATGGTTCAAGACTTAATGCAACAATGGACCCAATTGCTTTTTCAGGAATTAATGCAACTATTAGAAAATTTAAAGAAAATCCACTAACTCCAATTGACCTTGTTAATTTTGAAACCATTGATAAAAAAGAAATGGCTTTTTTATGGTTAACAATGCAAACAGCTTCTTCTGTTTTAATTTGTGGTAACACAGGAAGTGGAAAAACTACTACTCTAAATAGTTTGTTTTGTTTTTTACCAAAAGAAGAAAGAATTGTTGTTGTAGAAGAAACTCCTGAAATTGTTTTACCCCAAGAACATAAAGTAAAAATGAATACTGCACAGCAAGTTGATGTTGGACTTGATAAATTAATCGAAAATACTTTTAGAATGAGACCAGACCGAGTAATTGTTGGAGAGGTGCGAAGTCCTCTTGAAGGACGAGCTTTTGTA
>CAZVWD010000020.1:5671-10540 GCA_964630715.1 uncultured archaeon | reverse complement strand
TAAATGTAAGTCTATCATCATTTTTCGCCTCAGCCTGCCCATCAGTCATCAAAACCCAAAGGTGTTTCAGACTAACTAGTCTCATCACTGGCATTATAATTTGGGTTACATTAGGATTAAAAATTAATAAAAAACACTTTTTCTAGGACACCTTTTTTCAAAACTGCAGGGAAATGCATTATTTGTGCTGAACCAGCGTATTTAAATACTTTAATGATTTAGTTTTATTAAATGCCTAAGTGGGCAAAGGAGGAATTTAAAATGGCTGAAGTATTAGTAGTAACATCAAAAGTTAAAGAAGCAATTAAAGCTCAAGGTTGTAACACTGCAGGAGACGCAGTAGAAGCAATTAGTGCAAAAGTTAACGCAATGGTTAAAGAAGCTGCAGAAAGAGCAAAAGCAAACGGAAGAAAAACAGTTAGAGGAGTTGACTTTTAAAGTCATCTGAAAATTGATTTTTTTCAATTATTTTTTATTGGAGAAGCACATTTAGCTTCTCTCCAATAGAAATAACTTTTTTTTTATTTAAAATTTTAGTAATTAATTAAAATAATTTTTTTTTATGTGTTTTAATAAATTAGATTTTTTTAGAATAATTTTCTTTCTGTTGAATAATAATTTATTGAGTTTTCATGGTCAACAACAGCAAGTATTGCTTTGATGTGTATATTTCCTGCAAGTCTTGTAATTCGGCTTATTTGTGTCATTGAAAGCTTTGTGTTTTCAGTAGTTACATTTACTCCAAATTGTGAGTGACTTTCACCCATATTTTTTCCTTTAGGATAAACTCGAAAATCAAAACCAAATTTAAGTCCGGTTTTAATGGTATATCCTTTTTCGCGAATATCACTATAGACAAGTGATTTTGAATAAAATTCTTTATCTTGTTTTAAACCAATTTCAAGTAAATCTTTTCCACGTAATTTTTTATTATCTTTTTTAATAGTGATTTTGTCTTTTGCAAGTAAAAATAATCCTTCGTATAAATCAAGAATAAGTTCTCGTCCTTTGCTTTCTCCAAATCCTTTTTCAACAAGGGTGCCTTTAAAGGTTGAATCAGTTATAAGAATTTTGTTTTCAATTAGAATTCCTTCTTTTAATGCTGTCATAATTATCACTTAATTTATTTAACCGGTTATTTTGCAAATTCATTATATTTAATGCATTTAATAAATACCATATAATTTAATTAGTTTATAAAACTGCTTTTTTTGTAGGATTTTCAATTTTAATTATTTCATATTTTATTTTATTTTTTTTAAGTTCAATTAAAATGTCTTCAAAAAATTTATTTTTTTGTTCTAAAAAGATAACTTTGTCAACTTTTTGTATAAATGCAATTGAGAGTATTTTTTGTATTGTACTTCCCCATTCTGTTATTTCATTGCATTTTTTTCGTTTTAATCCAATTTTTTTCCGAACACTTGTCATAAGTGAACTAAAGTGCATAACTTCTCCCATTGCAGCACTTGTTTTTTTCATAAAATCTCTATCAATTATTTGTAAGAGAATAATTTCTTCGTTGCCTTTGCAAAGAGTATCAATAAATTCATCATTATCTTCTTTTCCGCTGATTAATGGTATTAAAACTTTCATATTATCAAATAATATTACATTATACCTCAATTTAAACCCTTTTTATTTTATTATATTGACTTTTTTTGCATTGTAAATAATTAAATACTTGTTTTGGTTAGTTATTGTATGTTTAAATCTTTAAGTTATGATCTTGATGAAGTAGTTAAATTATTTCGCCAAAGAAATTTATTTGATCTTCGTGGTTTAAGTTCTCGTTTAATAAAAGAAGCTGCAATTGAAAATAATTTTGCAAAAGCAGAACTTAGTGTGATTGCATATTCTTTACATAAAATTGGTTCAAAATCTCATTTTGTTAATGATAAAAATTGGGGCAAAGTAAAATTGTTAATTGCAAAAAATTTAGAAGCTGCATCTTTTGCTGCAGACAATCATAATAATCGTGTTTTTTTATCAAAAATAAAAAGTGTTATTTCTCAAATAGTAAAAATTGATTCAGAAATTGGGAATTATGCCCAAAATATTTATGAAAAAGCAAAAGTAAAACAAGCTTCAAGTGCATATTCATATGGGTTAAGTATTTCTCAAGCAGCTGTATTAACTGGTGCAGATAAAAAAGAATTACAAAATTATATTGGGTTTACAAAAATGATTGATGAGGAAATTGAACCTAAAACAATTGTTACTCGTGTTGAAGAATTAAAAGAATTGTTAGGTGATAAAAAATGACTTTAGCAGTTATTGATTCTGGAACTTTAATTACAATTTCTTCAACTTGTTTAATTAATGTTTTTAAAAAATTTGTTAATCACAACAATTTGAAATTAATGGTTTCAAGTGAAGTGACTGATGAAAGTGTATGGAAACCAATTCACAACAAGCGATTTGCATTAAATGCTGCTAGAATAAAATTGTTGTTTAATTCAAGTGTTGTTGATGTTGTTACTGCAACAAAAGAAGTTAGATTTATCGAAAATAAAATTTTAACCTTGGCGAATAATGCTTTTGTTACTGCTCATGGTCCATTAACAATTATTCAAAATGGGGAAGCAGAAGCTTTAGCTCTTGCAAAAATAAATAATGCAAAGGCATTGTTTATTGACGAACGAACAACAAGGTCTTTACTTGAGGATCCTTTGAGATTAAAGCAAATGCTTGAAAAAAGACAACATCAACCGTTAACAATTAATGAAAAAAATGTTCATGAATTGCAAGAAATGTTTGCTGAGCTTAAAATTTTTAGAAGCATTGACTTAATTGCTTTTGCTTATGAGCAGGGTTTGTTTGAGGGAGAACTTGAAAATGGAAAACTTGAACTTGAAGCAGCACTTTATGCAGCAAAATTTTCAGGGTGTGCAGTTAGTGAAAAAGAAATTGAAGAATATTTAAATAAAAAATGAGTTTTCTTAAATTTAAAAGTGATTAAATAAAATAATTTATGCTTGATATATAAAATATTATTTTGTGTGTGGTTGTAATGGATTTAAAGTCAAAGTTTTTTAAAATAAGTCCTGTTGAAAAAGAAGATATTGAAGATGTTGAACAGTTTATTGAATATTTTTTTCCATACACTGCGATTACCAAAGAAAAAATTGCTGAAAAATTAAAACTTGATAATTTTTTTTTAATAAAACATCATCAGAAAAATATTCTTACTGGGTTTGCTGAAATAGAATTTTTTTTTGATAAAAAGGAAGCTAGGTTAAATGCGGTTTTTGTTGAAGAAGCTTGGCGAGGACAAAGAATTGCTACAAAACTTGTGAAAAAATGTATTCATGAAGTCAAAAGAAGAAAACATATTCACAGGTTTTTTTTACTTGTTAAGGAATCAAACTTGGCGGCAAAAAATTTGTATAGAAAATGTGGTTTTGAATTTGAAAGCACTCATGATAAAATAATTGATGGTAGTGTGGTTGAAGTTTGGGTAATGTATGTTCATTAAATTTTTTTTTGTGGACATATAATTATTTTGTTAAAAAAAATAAAAAATTGAGAGTTTATCTTCTCTCAATTTTAAAAATTGTTTTTTGTTTGAAATTAAATTTCAAATGCTACTGTTACTGTTGCACTAACACTAACGTCGCTTGGACTAATTGGTGTGCTTGCTTTTGAGTCAGCAACTGCATATTCAGCACCATAATTTATGTAATTTGGTGTGTAATAATATGAATTTTCACTCACATTATGAACTCTTCCAACAATGATTCCAAGTCCTGATGCAATTTTGTTTGCTTTAACTCTTGCATATTCTGCAGCTTCTGCAAGTGCTATTTCTTTTGCTTCTTGTTGTTTTTCTGTTGAAAGTGTGAAAGCAATTCCACTAACATTATTTACTCCAGCATTAACAGCAGTATCAATAACACTTCCAGTTTTTTCAAGATCACTCAAAGTTACTTTAATAGTATTTCTTGTTTTGTAACCTATTGTTTTATTTTTTTTCAGTATTCCATCCCATTCATATTCTTGATTAACTGAATAGTTCATTGTTTCTATTTGGGAATCTAAAATACCTATTTTTTTTAATTCATTAATTACATTATCTGCAATTTCTGCGTTTTGTGCTTGGCTATCTTTTGCTAAATCAGCTAAAGTTTCAACACTAAAACTTATTTCACTTCTATCTGGCGCAAAATCCTTGCTAATAGTACTACTAACATTCATTAGACTCAAATCTTCACTTTCTTGTGAATATACTTTTATTGTTGGTGCCCCTAAACTTGTTCCAATTACAAGTCCAATTGCGATTAACAAAATTATTCCTATCACAAAATGCATGTGGTTTTGGTTTTTTTCACTCATAATAATTCCTCCTAAATTGGTTTATTGTTAGTATATTAATGGTTTTTAGATTTAAAAAGGCTTATTCTTTTGTTAGGTAGAAACCTTTTCTTTGGGAAAAATTGATTTTTGTTCTTTAAGCAAGCTTTAAAAATAATTGTTACGAGAATTTTGTTATAACGTAAAGTATATGCTTTACAAACCAAGCTTTGTAAAACAAAGTAATGTTCAAATAGTGATTTATTTGACAATTGGGGCCATGGTCTAGTGGTATGATCGGTGCTTTGGGACGCCGAGCTCCGGCGGGGCGCATGTCATCTAAAGATGACATTTACTTCGTTTGAATTCGCGAAAATTAGCATCAGACGGGAGTCCGATTCTCCCTGGTCCCATTAATTTTTTTTAAAAATTAGAATTTAATTATTTTTTAGATTCTTTTGCTTTCTTTTTTTCTTCTCTTTTTAATTTTCTAATTTGTATTTCTCCTTCAACAAATGTCCATATAATTAATAGGTATAGCATTGTTTTTCCAACCCATGGCCCAAATTGATTATT
>CAZVWD010000020.1:0-5571 GCA_964630715.1 uncultured archaeon | reverse complement strand
GCTCCAAAGAAGCCGAATCCAAACATACTAAATCCAACAAGCCAACCAATTTCAACCATAGTATATTATTGTATGTAGTTATCATTTAAATACTTTATAACTCTTATTTATTTAGTGGGAAATTATGTCTGATGAAGTTTATGAACCTGGGGCGGAACCAATTGTAGATATTGTTGAAAAAAATGATGTTACAAAAAAAGAATTTGTTGCTCCAAAAAGAGTAATTGGTGACGAAGGTATTTCTAAAAAAGATTATGTTGATAATAATTCAATTAAAAATGATGAGTCAATTAAAAATGAAACTTCAACTAACTTTGATAATTCTGTTAAGCCTAATAAAAAAGAATATTCAAAAAGAGTTCCTACTGGAATAAAAGGTTTTGATGATTTAATTGAGGGTGGGTTTGAAAGAAATTCAATTGTTTTAATTATTGGTACTGCTGGAACAGGAAAAACCCTTCTAAGTATGCAATTTTTGTATGAGGGTGTAACTAAGTTTAATGAAAATAGTGTTTTCATTTCTTTTGAAGAAGGAAAAGATTCTTTGTATGAGCATGCATTACAATTTGGTTGGGATTTTGAAAAGCTGGACAAAGAGGATAAATTTAGATTATTATTTTTTAAACCACATCAAGTAACAAAAATACTTGAAGAAGGTGGGGGTCAAATAAGAGATGCTCTTTCTGAAATAAATGCAAAAAGAGTTGTTATTGATTCTATCACTGCATATGGGTTATTGTTTCGTGATGAATATACACGAAGAGAAAAAATTCTTGAATTTTTTAATTTGTTAAGTAGGTGGGGAATAACTTCGCTTGTTGTTGCTGAAGAATCACCTAGAAATGTTGAAACTGAAGAAGGAAGTATTGCGTTCATAAGTGATGCGGTAATTGCCATGAATTATAATCAAGATTTAGAAAAAGATACTCGTGTTCACTCACTTGAAATAATAAAAATGCGTGGAACAAAACACACAAATAAAGTTTGTGCAATTGGCTTTGATGATGATGGGTTAAGAGTATACCCTGATGTAGAAGTATTCTAAATTAAAACTAATTCTTCTAATTAAGTATAATATTTTTTTATTTGATTATTTTTTTAGTAGGGTAGTAAATTTATTATTTTTGTTTATTGTAATAAATTAAAATATTAAAATTTTATTTTGTTTCAATACTAACATATAATTTTGAAAAATCAAATGTTTTATCACAAAATTGTTTTGCCATTTCAATAATCTTTTTCTCAGTAGAACTTTGTGTAATTAAATAAATGCATGAATTGTTTTCAAGTTTGATTTTGTTTGTAAAAAAATAAATAAATCTTTCAATTTCTTTTCCAGAATTATATATTGATAATATATTTAATGAATCAAAAATAACAATTCCTTTTCCACCAATTTTTTCAAATGCTTTTTCAATTGCTATTTGTATTTGAGTAATATTATTTGTTTCACGAACAAGAATTGCATTTTCTGCAGGTTCTCCATTTTCAGAACAATCCACGATAAATAATTTATCAGTTCTAAATTTTTCAAAAACTTTTTGTGCTGGTTGTAAAAAAGAAACTAAAATAATATTTGTATCATTATTTGTAAGTAACTTACTAAGTAAGAAGTCCACTGAATCATTAACTTGTCTTGTGTTTAATGTGATTAACATTACTTTGTCTTTAGCATGTGCTACTATTTCGTTTAGATATGGTAAATCTTGCATGCATTAATTTAGTTCTTTCTTAATATAAATCTTTTTTTTCTAAAGCGTAGGAATAAATAGCTCTTTTTTCTTATTATGGTTGTTATGAATAATAAAGGTCAAACAACAATTGAACTATTACTAGTACTTTCAATTTCAATGATTGCTTTAACAATGATTTATTCTCTTTATGCAGAACAAATGAATTCCGCGAATGAAATGAATAATATCTTTATCGCAAAATCAACTGCTCAAAATATAGTTAATGCTGCAAACACAGTTTACTTATCTGGGGCAGGGTCAGAAATAAAAGTTGAAATAGAAATTCCTCAAGCTGTTGTGTTAAGTCAAAGTGGAATAAGTGGTAGAACAATATTCATTAATATTGCGGGGCGTTCTGATGCGATTGCTGTTGCTGATGTTAATATTGAGGGTTCATTTAAGTCTCTTCCTGGAAAATATGTTGTGTACATGATGTATGATGGAAATGTAGTTCATATGCTATATCGTGATTTTGAATTAAATAAACACTCAATTTCTTTTTCTGCATTTGCTGATACTAATTATGAAGATAGTGTAATTGTAAGAAATAATTCTAATGAGTCAATAACTTTTTGGGTTACAAAAAACTTCTCACATGTTGGCGAAGCAACTCTTACTATTGTTCCAAGTGATACATTTATAGTGGGACCAAATGCTTTGCAACAAATAGATTTTAATTTTGCTCTAACAAGTACTGCAATGGGAAATTATTCAGGTTCAGTTGTTGTGATGGGGCAAGTTGAAGATGCAAATGTGTCAAGAACAATTTATGTTTCTGCAGAAGCATTAACTGTTGTAGAACCTTTGATGATTTATCCTCTTACAACTTCTTTTTCACTTGTAAATGAAGAACAAACGGTTACAAAATCATTTTCTGTTTGTAATAAAAGTTTGTTAGATATAACTGATATTAGTTGGGAAGCTGGAGGAGATATTTCTTCATGGTTTGGTGATCTTCCAAGTATTACAGGGGTAAGTGCTGGGGCATGTACTTATTTTGATGTTAATTTTAACATTCCTGCTGGGCAAAGTACTGGATCACATATTGGTGAATTAATAGCAAATCATTCTAGTGGTGATTCTTACACGTCAAATATTGATATTACTTTGAATTAACGAATAGTTAATTACTTAATAATTTTGTATTGCTTTATTAGTATGGATTCAAGTAATTTAGAAAAAGCAATAGATCAGTATTCTGCTGGAAAGATTGGTGTGGAACTTGCAGCAAAAGAAGCAAATATTTCATTATGGGAAATGATGGATATTTTAAAACAAAAAAATATTTCAAACCCATTGACAAAAGAAGATTATAAGAAAAGTCTTGAAAATTTGTTTAAAATAATGTGGTGTAAATAAGCCTAATTTTATATTAATTAAAAACGTTCTTTTAGAAAGAAAGATTTATATATTAATCGTTCTTTACTATTTGTATGGATAAAGAAAAATTAAAACTAATAATGGCTGATCAAAAAGAATTTTTCTTAAAAAAAAAGCCAATAATTAAAAGAGATGTAAATTTATCTAAATTATTAAAAACCAAACAAATTGTTCTTATTTCAGGAATTAGACGCTGTGGTAAATCTACTTTATTACAATTAATTAATAATGAGCTAAAAAAAGATTTTTTGTATTTTAATTTTGATGATGAGCGAATTGTTAATTTTTCTTCAGATGATTTTAACGTTCTTTTTGAGCTTTTTTTAGAATCAAACCCTAAAGAATTTGTTTTTTATTTTGATGAAATTCAAGTTATTCCTGGGTGGGAAAAATTTTTGAATAGAATGTATGAACAAGATATAAAAATTTTTGTGACTGGTTCAAATGCCAAATTATTGAGTTCAGAAATAGCGACAGCATTGACTGGTAGAAATGTTGTGGTTTATTTAAGTCCTTTTTCTTTTAAAGAATTTCTTAGATTTAAAAATATTGCAAGTGATTTTAGTTCAACAAGTAAATTAGCATCTATAAAAAGTGCTTTTAAATCTTATTTTTTATTAGGTGGTTTTCCACTTGTGGTGCAAGAAAATGATTCTTTTTTAATTAAACAATATTATTCTGATATTTTTTATAGAGATATTGTTTCAAGGTATAATTTACAAAATGTTGAAGAACTCAAAATTCTTGCAACTTATTTAATTAATGCGGTTGGGAGAGATATTTCTTATTCAAAAATGGGTGAAGTTGCAGGAATATCTTCTAAAAGCCTTGTTAAAAAATATTTAGATTATTTTTTGAATTCGTTTCTCTTTATGGAAGTAAGAAAATTTGATTATTCATATAAAAAACAAATTTTAAATTCTAGAAAATTTTATTCTTCTGATATTGGTTTTTTAAAAGAAGTTGGATTTAAGTTTTCTGAAAATAATGGTTCAACATTAGAAAATCTTGTTTTAATAGATTTAAAATCAAGAGATAATGACGTGTTTTATCATAAAGAGAAAAAAGAATGTGATTTTGTTATAAAAAAAGGACTTAAAATAGTTGAAGCTATACAAGTTTGTTATAATTTAGATGATGAAAATGAGAAAAGAGAAATTAGTGGTTTGGTTGAGGCTTGTAAAAGTTATAACTTGAAGAATGGTTTGCTTTTAACTTATGCCCAGGAAAAAGAGTTTGTAAACGATGGTATTAAGATTAAAGTGAAGCCTGTTTGGAAATGGTTGCTTGATTAATTCTTTTTGGTTTTATATAAGTGAAAACTTGAAAAATTGTATGATTGATTTATTGAATTTTGGACATCATTTAAATAAATTATTCCAAATAAAAATTTTTGCCTAAACAGTAATATCATATGATTTTTATAAAACCATCCTTATGCAAATGATTTTATATTCTAAAATTGTTATTATTTGTAGTTATGTGGTGTTGATTTTGATAGCGCGAGCAACAAAAAAAAGGTTTTATAAAAAAAATGTTAAAGCGCAAGCCGCGATAGAAGAATTTTTTACAAAAAAATTCAGTAAAAGGTCTACCGCGCAAGCTGCGATAGAAACAATGATGATTTTAGCAATCGCAATGATTGGTTTAACTATTTTTGTTGGTGTTGTTTGGACTCAAATAAATGATCAGTTTATTTTTCAACAACAACAAATTGGGTCAGAAGCAATTCGAACTTTAGCAAATGAAGTTGATGATGCTTATTTTTTAGGTTTTGGTTCAACAAAAGAAGTAATTGTTGTGTTGCCTGATTTAATTGATTTTAATAATTCGGTGATGGAGAATAGGACTTTTACATTGAATGTAAATGGTACTGATTTAATTGCTTCAACAAAAGTTGATATTCGGGGCGTGTGGCCTGATAATAGTGGAACATATGTTTTTACTCTAACTTCTTTTGGAGATTTTGTTGCAATTTCAGTAAACTTACTTTCTTTTGATCCAACTCAAATAAATGAATCATTAAATCAAGGTACCACAAAAAATGTTACTCTTGATATTATAAACATCCAACCAAATAGTAAAGAATATGATTTTTCAATTGATTTTTCAAATGCATTTGTTTCTATTGCTTCTGATGATGAAGGTTTAATTTCTTTTAATGCAAGTGATTCAAATTCAATTGATTTAGTTATTACTTGTGAACTAAATTCCGCAGGTAAATATTATGGGGCTTTAGTTTTTGATGGAGATGTGAACGTAACTTATCCAGTAAACATTAATTGTTTATCAGGTCAAACAAAGTTAGTAATGCTCCCGCAAGATCTAAATGTTTCTCTTGCAAGTGGAGCAACTACAATTGAGAAGTTTTTGCTTTGTAATAATTCAATAATAAATTTAACAAATATTTCTGCGCAAATTACTGGTGCAATAAAATCAAATGCATTTGCAAGCGCTC
>CAZVWD010000019.1:0-10697 GCA_964630715.1 uncultured archaeon | reverse complement strand
AAATAAGCCGCTCATGGAAACAGATTTCAAAAGTAATTGTTTTAGTGCATATTCTCTTTTCATTGCCTCTGATTTTGTAACGAATTCTTCACTATAAACCAAATAAACCGGCCTTCTTTTGCTGGTGTATTTTGAACCCTTGCCACTATTGTGAGCTTCAACTCTTTTTTTCAAATCAGTTGTATAACCACAATAAAGCGTGCCATCACGGCATTTGACAAAATAAGTATAAAACATTACCAAATTACTATTTTGGAATACAAAAAGCTATTGTTTTCTAAAAATATTTTTATTTTTTGAATTTTTATAAAACCTTTTGTATAAAAAGTTTTTCTTAAGGAAATAATCTTTTCTTTTGATTTATCTTGCCCATTCTTCAAGTTGTTTGATTATTGGTACTAATTTTTTACCTTTTGGGGTAAGGGCATATTCAGTTTTTACAGGGGTGCCCATAATCAGACTTTTTGTAATAATCTTATTAGTCTCAAGGTCCTTTAATCTAGTTGAAAGAGTCCTTGGGTTAAGCGAAATTGTGTCCTTTAATATTTGGTTAAAACCTAAACGATCTTTGTTTTTTGAAAGACTTTTTATAATAAGTAAATCAAATTTCTTTCCAATTTGATCCAGCGCAATTTCCAAATCATTTATTTTATTTTGCTTCATTTTGTATCATCTTCCTTAATAAATTTCATTTAATCCAAAATTGGGGCTTAAATATACTTATTATAGTTAGTAACCTTTTTAAAGTTAGTTATTTAAATATAGTGTGGTGTTCATTAGTTTGATTAGATATGGATTGGCAAAGATTTGTACATAGTGAAATAGGTGTTGACGAAAGTTATGTCTGTGGGGGACATAACGCTTTAATTATGCGAACTGTAAGAGGTGCAATTGAAACAAACACTCTTGCTAATTGGGTAAGGTCAACAAATTACCGTTTAGCATCTGGTAGACAATTGACTCTTGCAATGTTTGCATAATTTTTACTTTTTTTAATAAATTTCTATTTTTAATTCTTATTTTAAATTCTCACACTTCCATTAATGGTTAGTGTTGTTCCACTATTAGTTCATAATATTCCACTACTATTTAAAAAATTCCACTAATCATATGCACAATTCCATTAAACCCCTCAATGCTTCCTTTACTACATATTTTTTTAGTAATTTTATCGTTTGTTCGTTTAATTATTGGAATTTCTCTTAACCAATACATTTTTACGATGATTGGTTTACAATGATAAGGGTGATTTGATATGATTAACACAATGTTATTACATAGGTTAAGTGACAAAGTTTATGTCTTTGACGACAGAGTTTATCTTGATACTATAATCAAACTTTACCCTCGATATGCTGATCAGGCAATTGACAATTACTTAAATAAATTTAGCAAGATAATGAAAAAGTAGATACATTTTTAGTTGTTATTGGTTTTGAAATTAATGTGCTGATTGATGATAGAGTTTATGGTAAAATCGAAATCACTGATCCTATTTTACTTGAATTGATCAAATCAAAACTCTTACAAAGATTAAAAGGAATTTATAATTCTAGCATATTTTACTCAGTAGCACCATGGAAAAATTTTAAAATAATTACTTGTTTTTAATGATTATATCTTGAATTATTCTAAATAAAAAAACATCTACTCTAAACTTAATATGTTCAAATACTTTCTAGCGCCTCTTGAAGATTATGCTGGGCCGGCCATGCGAAAAATTTGTTTTGATAATGGTGCTGACTTAACTTTTAGCGAAATGACTCGTGTAGAAGGAATTGTTCGAAATAACAAAGCAACGCTTTCAAAAGTTGAAATTAAAGATAATACTCCTGTTCAAATACAATTACTTCCAAGTAACGAAGAACAACTTGAAAAGTATGTTAAAAATTTTGTTACATTTGATGGATTTAAGGGGTTTAACTTGAATTTATGTTGTCCAAGTAAACACATCGTGAGTGTTGGTCGCGGTGGGGCAATGGTTAAACGTGTAGAAAAAACTCAAAAGTTAGTTAAAATTATTCAAAATGAAAATTATCCAGTTTCAATAAAATTATCTTTGGGATTAAATGATTTTGAAAAAGAAAACAAGGTTTATTTACAAAATATTTTAGGAACAACTGCTGATTTTTATATTGTTCAAACAAAAACTTCTGCACAAAAATCTGGTGAAAATTATAATTACTTTGTACTTGGTGAATGTGTTGACACAGGTAAAAAAATTATTGCAAATGGAGAAATTAACACTAATAAAAAAGTAAATCAAATAAAAAAAATTGGTTGTAAAGGAGTAATGATTGGAAGAAGTGCAATACTTAATCCTGCAATTTTTAATGAATTAAAAGGAAAAAAAACAAAATCATTTGAACTTCTTTCTAGTGAGTACAAAACTCTTTGTAATAAATACAACGAAAAAGAAAAATATTATACTAATTTTTTAAAAGCTAAACAAACTGGTAATTTTTATTAAATTTTAAATTATTTTTGTTTAAACTCAGGACAAATTCCTTTGTAAACACAATAATCACAAAGTTTGCTAACATTTGCGGGAAACTCGTTACAATCATTTATTTCATTAATCAAGTTAATTGTTTCTTTCCTTGTTTTTTTTAACTCTTCATAAGTTCTTTTTGAAGTTACTTCTTTGTTAAACTTTAACATATTCCACAAAAGAACTGTCTTAAAACCAGGATAACGTTGTTTAACCCATAAAGCATACATTGCAAGTTGACGATCTGCATCTGCATCCTCCTGAGTCATCATTTTAGAATTGGTTTTATAATCACAAACATAACACGTATCTCCATTTGAAGTTAATTTATCAATTCGAATTGAATAAGTGTTAGTGCCTAGTTTTAGGTATTGATTTGTTTCAACACCCAAAATATTTTCCTCAAATGGGAAATAAGTATCATAATAAGTTTCTAAATAATTTACTCCAAGATTTTTATAATCGTTTGTTGTTAAATCTTTTTTTGTAATTTGAATTTTATCATTATAACTCTTATCCCACATATACACATAATAATTTGTTAGTTCTTCTTTTGTTAAATCTTTTTTTGCAAGCTTTTCATTATAGAGTTTTGCAAGCGCATTATGCACCATATTTCCCATAAACATTTCAATAGTTGTTGGAACATCAACTCTTACTTTATCAATATACCTAAACTTAAATGCTAATTTACAATTTTGAAACAAAGAGAGCATTGAATGAGAATAATTCATAAGTATGCCTTGTAGTAATATCAATTTAAAGGTTGGGCAAGTTCTATGCCAAGCAAAATTTGTTATTAAAAATAAAAAAAAGAATCAAACCAAAATTAGTTCTTTTGAGCTGATTCCATTGAATTTTGGTTATATTGGTTTACGCCTTCTTTATTCCATCTTTTCATTTGGTCAGAAAGTTTTAATTTAGCCAATCTTTCATTTTCTTTTAAAATTTTTTCCTTTGTGTCCATACTATATTTATGTGGGGTTGAGTCTTTAAAGAGGGATGTTTTGAATTAAATTTGGCTAATTTTATATGTTTGTACTACTAACTTACTTAAATAAAAAATGTATTATACTTATGTTGATTATATGAAAATTCTTGTAACTGGAGGATGTGGTTTTATTGGAAGCCATATTGTAGATAAACTTGTTGAACAAAAACATGAGGTTGTTGTTCTTGATAATTTAAGCACTGGAAAAAAAGAAAGATTAAATACTTCTGCAAAACTAGTTATTGCTGATATTTGTAATGGTGAACAAATTAACACTGTTTTTTTAGAAGAAAAACCACAAATCGTGATTCATACTGCTGCACAAGTAATGCTACGAAAATCAATTGATGAACCTGTTTTTGATGCAATGACAAACATTATTGGGACAATTAATGTGCTTGAGGCATGCAAAAATAACAAAGTAAAAAGAATTATCTATACTTCTACAGGTGGAGCTAGATATGGGGAACCAAAATACTTGCCAGTTGATGAAAACCATGAACTTAATCCTAGTGCGCCTTATGGTATTTCAAAACACACTGCAGAACATTATGTTCGTGCTTATAATGAACTTTATGATCTTGATTATTTAATTTTTTGTTTTGGAAACGTTTATGGGCCACGCGACGACCCAAAATGCAAAAGAGTTACTGCACTATTTTCTGAATTGATGATTAAAGGGGAACAACCAACAATATTTGGTGATGGGGGACAAACAAGAGATTTCTTGTATGTGCTTGATTTAGCAGAATTTATTGTGAATTCAATCGAAAAAAACCCAACTCACAAATTATTTAATCTTGCAAACGGGACACAAACAAGTGTTATTCAAATATTTGAAATGTTAAAAGAAATTTCTGGATTTGAACAAGATGCAAAACACATTGAAGCTGTAAAAGGAGAAATAAGAGATATTTGTCTTGATACAACTCTTGCACAAAAAGAACTTGGGTGGAATCCTAAAACTAGCATGAAAGAAGGTTTAACAGAAACTTATAATTGGTTAAAAGAAAATAATTAACTTTTACTTGGTTACTAAAGATTTAAATGTAGCAAAATTGTTTATTTTATCATGAATAGAACAAATACTTTAAAATTAATTTTTTTTGTTATACTTTGTGAAATAATTGGTTCTATTGGCGCAATTTTTACAACACCAAACATTCCAACATGGTACGCAACGCTTACAAAACCATTTTTCTCTCCGCCAAATTTTTTATTTGCTCCTGTTTGGACAACTTTGTTTTTGTTAATGGGAATTTCACTTTATATTGTGTGGAATAAAAAAGAAAACTTAAAAAAGAAAGGAAAAAAATTAAACTTGCAAAGAAAAATCGCTCTTTGGTTATTTGGGATACAATTCGCGCTTAATGTGCTGTGGTCATACCTATTCTTTGGACTTAGAAACCCTTTGTTTGGATTTATTGGAATAGTTGCACTCTGGTTATCAATAATTGTAACAATTGTTTATTTTTACAAAGTTGATAAAAAATCAGCATATTTGTTAATGCCTTACATTTTATGGGTGAGTTTTGCAATGTTATTAAATTATTTTGTAATGATTCTCAATTAATAAAAAAATATGTGTAAGTTAATTAGCTTTTTCTAAAATTAGTTTTCCTGCATTAGAAAAATAACCTTTTACTTTGTTAAAATCATTTAACACAAGTTTGTCAACTTCTTCATCTATATGAAGGTGTCTTTTTGGGTCAATTCCTCTAAGTTCATAATTTGCAAGAATTGCAGAAATTGTTTTAGAACTATCCTCAAGCATTGCAACTGATGATTTGAAAAAATTCTTTATATCTAAAAATTCTTCTTCATTAAATTTTAAATTATTTAAAAAATCATTAATTTCATCAAAAATTTTTATTGGGTCAGTATCTCGAATAGAAAAATCTACTAGCACCATAAAATGATTTTTATCTCTTAATTGATAAATCATTGAATCATAAATCCCAAATTTGGTTCTTAAATGATTAAGTAAAATTCCACCTTTAAAATTATTCAAAACCAAATAAAACATTGAAGTTGCAGTTAAATATTCATCAGTAACCAATGGTAAATCATAACACATAATTCCCTTTGTTGAATCAACTAGTTTTGAAGAAATTTTAATTACTTCATTTAATTGTTTTTTAACAATTGGTTTTGTTTGCTTGTTTATAATTCCTTCTTTGAACACGAATTGTTCACGAATAAACCCAAGAGGGTCTTCTATATCTCCTGTAATAATCATAAACATATTATTTGGTAAATAATATTTATTATAAAAATCCAAAATTTGTTCTCTTGAAATGGTTTTAATTGTTGATTTTTTTCCAATAATATTAATACTAAATGGAGAATTTTCATACATTTGTGATAATAATTTTCTTCTCATTAAATCATCAAAATCTTCATCACACAAAATAGCTTCATTTAAAATAACCTTTCTTTCCTTTTCAATATCTTTTTCTAAAAAAAGAGGATTTTGAATACAATCCGCTAATACTTTAATTCCTTCTTTATAATATTTATTCAAAATATTTACAACAAAACCAGTTTCTTCTTGATCAACCATTGCATTAATATCTCCGCCAAACTTATTGACTGCAAAATTAATTGTTTCACTATCCTTATAATTTTTTGAAGCTTCCAAGATTAAGTGTTCAACAAAATGAGCTACTCCGCGAGATTCTTTTGTAGAATTAGCTTCTCCGGCTTTTACGTACAGCGAAATATTGGTTGTATTATTTTTTGTTTTATAAAATAAAACTTTAAACCCGTTTTTAAGAGTTGTAATATTAAGCGTGCTTTGTTTGTTAGACATAATTAATATTTCTTTAACAAGTTATAATAAGTGTTTGTAAATAATTGCCCAAAAACTATATCTTATACATAACATTATTTTGTGGTTAAAAATAAATTGTGTTAATAAAATGTTTGTTGTTGGCTACTTGTATGAATCAACTTAGTGAAATGAAAGTATTTTTTGGGTCTAGTAATCCTGCTCTTGGAAAAGAAATTTGCAAAGAACTAAACTTAGAAGAAGGAAAAATTGAACTAAAAAAATTTGCAAGTGGAGAAACTTATGTTCGTTTTCTTGAAAATATCCGAGCAAAAGATGTTTTTTTAATTCAAACAGCTGTAGAACCAATTAATGATTATTTAATGGAATTACTTATCATGGTTGATGCGGCAAAAAGAGCAAGTGCTGGACGAATAACTGTTGTAATGCCTTTCTTTTTTTATGCAAGACAAGATAGAAAAGCTGCTTCAAGAGAACCAATAAGCGCAAAACTTATCGCTGATCTACTCGAAAAAGCAGGAGCAAACAGAGTTGTAACTCTTGAAGTTCACTCTGATCAAATTCAAGGATTTTTTAACATTCCATTTGACAATTTAGCTCCTAAAAAAATATTTATCAAAAACGCAAAAATGCTTTGTGAAGGCGAGTGTGTTGTTGTTGCTCCTGACGCAGGGGCAGCAAAAAAATCAACAAAAATATCAAAAACTCTTGACTGTGGTCTTGCAATAATAAACAAAGTAAGAAGTGCACACAATAACGCACAAGCATTAAATATTATTGGGGATAGCGTTGAAGGAAAAACTTGTTTAATATTTGATGATATTGTTGATACGGGTGGAAGTTTATGTGAAGCTGCAAATCTAATAAAAGCAAATGGTGCAAAAAAAGTTTATGCATTCATTACACATGGTTTATTTAATGGTGAAGCAATTGATAAAATAAACAAAAGTGAAATTGATACTATTTTTACAACAAATACTGTTCCTCAAAATAAAACTTGCGAAAAAATAAAAGTAATAAGTGTTTTTGAATATTTTGCACAAGTAATTAAGGCAATACATGAAAATGAAAGCGTGAGTGAAACTTTTTAGAAACAAAATTTAATTAATTTTTTTAGAAATAAAATTTAATTAATTAATTTTTCAACAATTTCAAAATTTACTTCTTCATTAGTTCTAATGCCTGCAACCCAACAAGGATATTCTTTACGTTTTTTTTCTAAATTTTCGTCCTTTTCTGTGTGAAGAATTTCAATTGCAGTATCCTTATCAATAACATAAATATCCGCCCTTGTGCCCTCATAAAATATTGCCTCACAAACAAACTCAATACTCATTTTTTTAAGTTCATAACAAACCCTACATTTTTGTAAATAATGCTCTATTGTTTCATTTGGAGAAAAGCGAATAACATTTCTTGTTGGATTATATGCACGGTCAAGCTTTTGCATACACTCGTTTCTAAACTCCATTAATTTTTTTTATTTAACACCATAACAAAAAAGAGGAATTTTTGCTTTATAATAAAGAGTGAAGTACCATGCCGGTGATAATTCGGTTAATAAATCTAAATAAAAAGATTAAATTTTAAAAGACCTTAGAAAAACACAAAGAATATATTCTCATTTGTTGTAATCATAATGTATGAAAATAATTTTTATTTCATTAGTAATTCTTGCTTTGTTTTTATTCTTTGGGTGCACAGAAAATACACAACCAGATGGAGTTGCATGCACAATGGACGCAAAAATTTGTCCTGATGGAAGTGCTGTTGGAAGAGTAGCACCAGATTGTAATTTTGCGCCTTGTCCTAGTGAAGACAATAATAAAGATGATTTTGAACCTGTGCAAATAGCAAATCCTGCTTCGGTTTATTGCAGTGATAATAATGGAACACTTGAAATAATTAATACAAATAATGGTCAGGTTGGAATGTGCACATTGCCTTCTGGAAATGTTTGTGAAGAATGGGCTTATTTTAAAGGCGAATGCGAATAATTACTTTTTTTTTAAGAAACATTTTTATAATCTAAAAAACCATTATTGCTATGCTTAGAAAAGGGTGTGGCACTAAATTCAGGAATGTTCCTAAAAGAACAATTCCGGGCGGGAATGCTAAGGATAACGTTGCTGGAAAATATTTTTTGGATCAACATTTAATTAAATTGTGGAAAACTTGCGGACATAAATTTGGTTATGCTTGTGATTTTGCAGAATTTGCTTCGAAAAATAGAATTGGTTCGCGAGGAACTAATAGCGTGCGCTTAAAGAAACTTGCCGATGCAGGAATAATCAAATTTACTTCTCCCAAAAAGGTCACTAATGCACAAGCAAGAAAATTAATTTTGGGTAAATTAAAAGGTAAGCGATATAAAAATCGGGAGCTTGCAGTAAGGGAACTTTTTGGGGAATTAAGCGAGCTAAACTCTAAACTTATTAAAACTGTATTGAATGAATTACTTGAAGATGGAATTGTTCCAGTAGAACAAATCGCAACTGATGTAGCTTCACAAACCAAACTGCGAAAAAGTATTGCTCGGAAAAGAACAGCTAAAGAATAATTCAAATTATTATTAGTGTTGTAAAGAAGTATTTTATTTAAGTTTGCTAATGTTTATTTTGTAGATTCATCTGCTTCTTCTTGTTCGTCATCACTATCTTCTGTTAATGGTATTCGGTGTTTTCCATCTTTACAATTACATGGTTTTAATGGTTTTTTATAAGCGACACAGTTTTTTGTTTGACAAAAACTGGGTGTTGTTGAAGTACTACCACACCTTTCGCTACAAACATAATGTACCATAATTTAACACTATAATAATAATGGGTGGTTGTGAATAAAAAGGGACTTTGTTAATAAACTTAAATTTAATTTACATATTTAATCTTTTAATTGGGAATTTTAAATCTAAAAGTAAAGAATTAAATTGTTTGAGCAAATAAGTTAATTATGATTGCAAATAAAGAGTTGTCTTTAAAAACACAGGAAATTATTTTTGGAATATTAAAACATAGAAAACAAGTAGCCTGTAGAACAGGGGTAGTTTTAACGGGAGGGGCAATACTTGCGGGGTTTCCTTTGGCTGTAATTCCTTCAAACTTAACTGCGGGTATAATGGGAATTAGTGCAGCAGGAGTTTTTTTAAGTTCAGGAAAATCAAAACTTGCTAATCACAATGATAAATTTAGAAATGAACAAGCTAGGTTATTTCGCGCACTAAGAAATGATTTAAGAAAGAATCCTGCATTAGCCACAAAAATCTCAAAATATAAATATTTAATTGTTGATAAAAAAGGAAATATTGTTGGTAAAAATGTTGACCCAAGAATATCTGACCTTCCAATTGGACGACGAAGAGTTCCAAACCCATTAAAACAAAAAAAACTACCTAAATATAAAAGACTGAGACGTTAATTTTTGAAATAAAAAACTTTCCATTAAAGAAAGAGTTAAATTCTTTTGTGAATAATATTTTATTATGAAAAAAGTAATTAGTTCTTCTTTAGCTCCAAACGCAGTTGGTCCTTATTCTCAAGCAATTTTATTTGATTCTAATTATACTATGGAGTTATCTGGACAAATTGGAGTTAATCCAAAAATTGGAAAACTTGTTAGTGGAGGAATAGAAGAAGAAACAAAACAAATATTTGAAAATATTAAAAATGTTTTAAATGAAGTTGGATGGACATTTGAAAACATTGTTAAAGTGAGAGTTTTTTTAGCTAACATGAGTGATTATGGAATAGTAAATGAAATCTACGCTAAATATTTTACAAAAGATTTTCCAGCAAGAGTTGCTTTGGCTGTTTGTGATTTACCTATTGGTGCATTAATTGAAATTGAATGTACTGCTACTGGTCAAGAAATTAAATAAATTATTTTATTAAAAAACACTTTTTTTTGAAAAAAATATTTTGTTTGTGTTCATCATAATCAGTATAATTATTAATAAAAAAAACAATATTTGTTAATTTTTGTAAAAAACATAATACTTTTCAAATAATCATTTGTTTATAAGGAGTTCTTGACATAAATATGTTAGCAAAAATGCGTAAATAAAAAGGAGTAATTAAAATGGATGAAAAAGACAAATTCGGACGAGAAATGCACAAAGTAACTTGTTCTGATTGTGGAAAAGAAACAGAAGTTCCCTTCAAACCAGATGGCGAAAGACCAATCTATTGTAGAGACTGTTTTCAAAAACACAAAAAACCAAGAAACGACTACTAATTAGAAGTCAATTTTTGAAACAAACCTAACTTTGGTATTACAAAGTCCTAATTCTTATTTTTTTTATTTTATCAAAAATAGTTCGCTGACCAGCTCAAAATTAATTTTGTGTTCTTAGAAAGAATTAAATTGTCTTACAATGTATATTTTTTTATGGTTCGTGTTGGAAGAAGAAAATGGTTTGCTGAATTTAG
>CAZVWD010000018.1:0-10859 GCA_964630715.1 uncultured archaeon | reverse complement strand
GAAAAATTTGATTCAACTTCTTTACTTAATTCACCAATGAAACCTTTTTTTCCATTAACAATTATTTCAGCAGAGTTTTCTGAAAGGAAAGCAAATGGTTTTTTCTTAACTTTTACAACAAGCCCTAAATAATCACATAGTGAAACTAATATTGATTTTATTTGAGTAAATTCAACATTTGATGAAGATAATACTCCACATAAATTCATTGTTTGTTTTACTCCATTTTCACAAGAATCATCAATATCAAGACAAGTTCCTATTTCAAATATATTTTGTGGAAATTCTTGACTTTTATTTTTTGATAAAAACGATAATAATTGAGGAGTAAGTCTTTTTCTCATTATTTCATAATTAAGTGAAACAGGATTTGCTATTTTTACAAAATCATCTTTTTCGTTTTCTAAATTCATTTTTGTTGATTGTATTTCAAGCGAAGTTAAATTAAACGTTTGAACTTCTTGTAAACCTAAACCAATACAACCTTCACGAACTAAATCATAAAATAAAACTTCTTTTCTTTGTGAACCTTTAACATCCATTTCAATCTTCTGGGGAACAATATTATTGTACCCATACGAAATAAGTAAATCTTCAATAACATCAACAGCATGGAAAATATCTTTTCTATATGATGAATATTCTAAATCAATTTTTTTACCATTAATTTTTACATTATATCTTGCTCTTTCTAGTAGTGATTTAATTTCATTATCTTTTAATGCAAGTCCTGTTTTAGTAAGAATTTGTTCTTTATCAAAACTAATTTTTTTAGTATTAAATTTTGGGGTTATTGTTGATTTTATTTTTCTTGTTTTTGGAAAATTTATTTTACAAGAATAAATTTTTCCTCCACGATCAGCAAGAGCCATTAAAATTACTTCAAGAGCAATTTCTACAATGTTTTGATCAAACCCTGTTACTTCAACAAATAAATTCTTTGTTTTTTCTGTAACTTTTCCTGTTGCATTTGAATTAATTATTGGAGGCATTGATGCAACTAAATTATTTGAATCAATTAAAATTGGAAAAACTTTTGTATCAGTAAGCAAATGAGCATATTTTTTTCCTTTATCGTGTTGTAACAATATTTCACTTGGTCTCATTGGAACTTTCCATTCAAGAGGAACAAATTCTATTTCTTTGTCACCAAACCCTTTGTAATAAATTGGAGCTTTCATTATATCAAAATCATATATTCCCATTGCCGCTTCTTTTCTTTTTCTTCCAAATGTTTCACATACTTTTTCTTGTATTTGAATCATTTGAAGTAATAATGGTTCGTCAATAGTTATTCCGCGAACTACTGCTCCTGCTATTGCTGGTCTTAATTTATCTAAATTTTTATCTACAATTATTTCAACATTACTTTTTTGCACTTTGTATTTTGCAATTCCTTTTTGTAAACCCATTCGTGCTTTTAATTCTCTTGCAATTCCTTCTGTACTCCATAAATCAGGTCGATTTGTTTCTTTACAATCAACTTTTATTGTATCTGCGTCAACACCATCAACTTCACCTTTAACATATTCTAAAGCTTCTTCAAGCCCAGTCATTGAAAACTTTTTTCCAACCATTTTTTCAAGGTCTTTTTTTGATATATCAAGTGTAGGCATAATTATCAACTCTAAATTAATACTCCTTTTGCATTTCGCAGGTAACCTAGATCTTCTGCGAATAAATATCTAATATCTTTTATTCCAAGTTTGAACATTGCAAGTCTATCAATCCCCATTCCCCACGCAATTGCTTGTCCTTTTATTCCTAAATTTTCAAGTATTTCTGGACGAAACATTCCTGCTCCTGCAAATTCAATCCACCCCATTTCAGGGTGTTTTGCACTAAGTTGAACACTTGGTTCTGTAAATGGATAATAATCTGGAAAAAATTTTACTTTTTCTGCACCTGCAACTTCTATTGCAAATTCTTTAAGCATTCCAAGTAAATGTTTGAAGTTTAAATCTTCACCAACAATAAAACCTTCCATTTGATTAAATTCAAGTAAGTGAGTTGCATCTAGCACATCAGGTCTAAAGCAACGAGCTATTGCAAAATATTTGTTTGGAGATTTTACACCTTGTGTTAATTGTCTTGCAGAGTGAGCAGTACCATGAGCTGCAGGCATTAATTTTTTAGCAATATTTTCATCCCATTTGTATCCCCAACCAGTACTTTTTGCTACCCCTCCATTTTCATGAGCAGCTTTAATTGCATCAACAATTTTTTTATCAGGCAATACCCCTTTTGTTAGTCGTTTCAATTGATAAGTATCAGTCCATGTTCTTGCCGGATGATTTTGTGGTTGGAATAAAACATCAAAATTATAAAATTCATGAACAACTAGCGGAGCATACATTTCGTTAAAACCAAGTGCAACTAATTTTTCTCTTATTTGTTTTAAAAATTGAATATATGGTGCTTTTTTTCCCATGAATATTTTTGGAACTGGAGAATCAACATCATAAACTCTTTGAATTTTATTTTCAGAAAGTAATTTTTTTGCATCACTGCCTTTTTTTGTTATAACAATTGTTCTTTTAACAGAAGAACTTTTTTCAACAAGCCCTCTTTTTAATAATTCTTCAATTTTGTCACTAGAAATATTTTTTTCATCAACAATATCTCGCAGTAAATTTCTATCATCAAATTCTTCTTGTTCACTTGCAACACCAGTTTCTTCAATTTTTCCTTGTGAAATTATTATGAATGCTTTTCTTTTATTAATCCCAAGTGCAGCAGTAAAAGCATTACCACTAAGACCCGTTTCTTTTTGTAACTCATTAAAAGTTGAACTTCCACCAAGACGAGTTAAAGTTTCAAGCATTATATTTTCAGGTAAACCCTCATCTAAAACTTTTTTTCCTTCACTTGTAAGATTCACACTATCAAAATCTTTTTCATTAATTATCGCAAAACCTTTTTCTGCAAGCCAAGCCCCAGCACGTCTAACTGAATCAATTGGTACTTTTGATTCTTTTTCTATCTCAATCAAAGACTTTTTTTCAGTATTTATAAAAACAAGCACACTTCGTTCGATTTCACTTAACTGTTTTAGCTCTTCAATCATACAAAAATTAAACTAATTTGTTATTTTAAAGCTTACCTTAAACCCATAAAAAACGAGGTTTTACTAATAAAAAAACAAAAAAATAAGTTATTTAAGCAAATCGTTTAAAAAAATACTTTATGAGTGGGACAAATGCTAAGTTTGATGATTGGTTTACAAAAATCGAAAAATATGTAACTGCTAAAATTGGTTCATTTGTTGCTTTTTTATTTGTATTATACGCGCTAGGAGCATTAACTACAATAATGGTTATGCAACATTACCCAAATCAAGCATTTTTAGTTGTTTTAATTCCTGCTGTTGCTGGAGCTATTTCTTATTATAATCGAGCATTTGCAACAGTAGCTTTTTTTATTTTGATGATTGGTTTACTTTTATTCTAACTTTTTTTACTAAATAATAAAAAATTCTCAATAGTTCAACAATCAACGAAAAGCTAGTAAGCTTTTTAATCACCACAAAAAGAACCTTTTCTATGAAAGGATTTTTTTCATTCTTACTCGTACTTGTAATGATGAATATTGTTTTTGGGTTAATTATAATTACACAAGATACTCAAAACACTACAAAAAAAACTAATATTGAATTAATTGCTCTTGAAAATGCTAGCAAAGATAGAACAATTCTTGAAAACAATGTTGATAAAATAATTTATCAATCAATACTTGAAATTATATTACTTGAAAAAACAAATATTCCAACTTCAAAAGACATTGTTAATACAAACTTATTAAATTATTTAAAAAACAAAGCATATGCAACAGATATATTATTACAAAACCCACACACCCTTACTTTATCTTATTTAAATAATTCAACAAAACTTGTAATTTACAAATCGGACCAAATAAGTCATGTTGATTATTATTTTACAACCGATGAATCTCTAACAAACAATATTTCAACTGAGCTTGGAAACTCAATAAAACTAATTTTTAAAATCCCTCAATATTATACTCAAAAGGTGATTGGATGAATTCACTAGATGCAATAATTGCTTTACTGGCATTAATGAGTTTTTTTGCATTAATTTTAGCTACCCTTTCTTTATTTGATTCTAATTTAATAATTTCAACAAACAAAATAATTGCAAACAATACTTCAAAAGATTGTGCATTATTAATGGATTCTTATTTTGCAAATTCTGCTAAGTTCCAAATAATTAACAAAGATTGTTTTGTACTTAATGGAGCTGTTGGCGCAAAAAAAACAGGCTTTACAAAAACCACTGCTGTTTTAACAAACCTAAACCAAACAAGCGAGTTAGAGGTGGACACAAGTGCACATTACAAATAAAGGATTTGTTTTTACAACAGATTTGATTTTTACAATAATGATTTTACTTGTGATGCTTTTAGTGTTTGTCATTTTTATAAATAACCACATAAATTTTTTTGTTCAACAAGAAAAAAATACATACCTTGAAGAAAAAACTATTTTCACTGCGGACTCATTTGTTAAAAACTATAATGAAGAAAACGCAATGTTTGGTGCTTGTTTTTTTGATGATTTAAAAAAAAGAGTTTTAAGTAATGAAATTAATAGTTTGAATTTTTTAAAAATAAAACAAATAGAATTAAACGATTTTTTTATTAAAAAAATAATTGTGAAAAATACTTTTGAAAAAACAATATTTGAAAGCCCTGCTCAAAGCAAAAATTGTTTTTCAATTAGAAGATTTGCTTTTGTTGACAATATAAAATCAGAAATTACTTTTTTAGGGTGTTTATATGAATAAAGGTTTTGTTCTTTCTTTTGAAGCTGCACTTACTTTAATTTTATTTTCACTTATTTTAATTAGTGTTCCGCAACCAAAAACCCAAAATTTTACTGACCTTATAATCTTGCAACAAGAAAATGATTTGTTAAAAATTTGGAGTAAAAATTATTCCCCATTTGAAATGGTTAATGATGTTAAAACTAATTTTTATAATGCTAGTTTGTTTATTGATGATGTTCCACTTTTAAGTGGGAAATTAACAAAAAATAGTATTGCAAGCGAAGGGATTTTACTTGACTTGTTTTTGATTGAACACAAAGTTAGAATTGTTGTTTATTATTAAATATTCTTATTACCAAATATTCTTATTTTTGAAAATTAGAATCCAACGAAAGCAAAGAATCCAGCAATAATAATTAAAATTGCCCACACACCTTTATTCCATTGAATTACTTTTGTTCCGTCTAAAATGAAGATTGGAAGTAAGTTAAAGAATGCAAACCAAAAATTAATCATTGAAGCATATCCTAAAATCATTCCAAGAATACCTCCAACAAAATAAGAAATTACTAAAAGTAAAATACCTATAATTAAATTAATTGCTGGGCCAGCTGCTGAAATTATTCCATTTTGTTTTCTTGTAACATTTTGTCCAAAAAAATAAGTAGCACCCGGAGCGGCTAAAATCCACCCTGTGAATATTGCGAATACTAAGGCTAAACCCAAAAGTGGATACCATGCTCTATATTCAGAATGAAAACCAAAATGCCTTGCTGTTTGACGATGAGCTAACTCATGTAAAACAAAACCTGTCCCCACAGCAACTAATGCAATTGGAATTGACATGCTAAGTGCCATTGATAAGCTCATTCCAGGTAATGCAATAAAACGATTGTTTACAAGCCACATAAACGCAGCACTTAAAACAATCCAACTTACAAGCAAATCTATTTTTTCTTGTTTTGAAAAATACCAAAAATCTTTTGTTGTCATACATTAATTTAGTTTCATTAAATTAATATACTAATTTACTTTGACAATCAACGAAATCTTGCAAGTATTTTTAAACTCTCAAAAACGCATTAATTTTATGAATAAAAATTTATTTAACGAAGAGAAAGCACAAATTTCAGTTGAACTAATAATTGTCTTGGCAGCAGTTGTTGCTGTTGTTTTAGTACTTGTTTCACAATTACAAGCAACTTCACAACAAGGATCAAAAAAATTAGATGATACTGCAAAAAACGTGTTTAGTAAAATTGATGAAATATGAATAGAGGACAAGTATCACTTGAATTTTTACTTTTGATAGGAGTCTTCTTTTCATGTCTTCTTTTAATTTTGCCTGCAATTAATTTTTCAATGCAACAAATAATGAATACAAATGATGTTTTACTTGCAAAACAAATTTCTCAAATTGTTGAAAATGAAGATGATTTATTTTTATTTACTGGAAACGGAAGTACAAAAGAATTTGAATTTATTCCAACAAACCAAATTACTCTTAAAACACACGGAAATGATTTTGAAATTTTTACAGAACAAAAAAATTTTACAACCACTTTGAACGGAGTACAAAATACAAAAGAAATTTCTTTCACAAACAAATTCTTTATTAGTATAAAAAAAGAGAATAATATTACAAAAATAGATTTTTATAATTAAATTATTTTTATTATAATCAAAGTATTTATTATTATACTCCAAAATTTATCTTTTACAATTAAAAGTTAGAATTTTTTTAACCAACATAGCTTGGTCTAAAGTCAAGTGCTTTTTCTTTAAACTCATCATATGCTTGTTCGCTTTCTTTGTCAATTGTTGGTTTTACTTTAGCAAGAATTTCATCAAAATGTCTCATTTCAATTGGGGCTGATTTGAATTTGTTTTCTTTAAGCACAATTAATGCGGCTTCTCTAATTAAACCATTTAAATCTGCTCCTGAAAAACCATCAGTTTTAATTGCAACATCTTTAATTGAAACATTTTTGTCAAGTTTTATATTTTGTAATTGAACTTTTAATATTTCTTCACGTGCTTTTGCATCTGGAGCCGGAACCAAGATTAATTTATCAACTCGCCCAGGTCGAAGTAATGCATTATCAATTAAATCAGGCCTGTTTGTTGCTGCAATAAAAACAACATTATTTAATGATTCCATTCCATCAAGTTCTGTTAATAATTGGTTTACAATTTCACTTGTAACATTAGCACTTCCATTTCCTGAATTTCTATTATATGCCACTGCATCAATTTCATCAATAAAAACAATACATGGTGACATTTGTCGTGCTTTTCTAAATAATTTTTTAACACCCTTAGCACTATCCCCAACCCATTTAATTAATAATTCTGGACCTTTTATTGAAATAAAATTTGCTTCACTTTCTGTTGCAATTGCTTTTGCTAGTAAAGTTTTTCCTGTCCCGGGAGAACCATACAAAAGTACTCCTTTTGGCGGAGAAATTCCCATTTCACGAAATGCTTCTGGTTTTTTAAGAGGCCATTCAACAGCATGTTTTAATTCTTCTTTAACTTTATCAAGAGCACCAATATCAGTCCATTTAACATTTGGATATTCAACAGTAAATTCTCTTAAACCTGAAGGTTGCACATCTTTTAATGCATCAGAAAAATCTTCTTTTGTTATTTTTAATGTTTCAAGAATTTCAATTGGGATTTGTTCGTCATCACCAATCTTTTCAATTTCAGGCAAATATTTTCTTAAAGCTTTCATTGCCGCTTCTTTTGTTAATGCTTGCAAGTCAGCTCCAACAAAACCATGTGTACATTCAGCAAAGGTTTCCAGTTCAAAATCTTTTCTATCAATAACTTTTTTATCAACTAAGTCTCGCAATAAATTCGCCATTTGTGAAATAGATTTTTTTTCAGTTACTTCTTTATTATAAAAATCTAAAATTTCAACAATATCAAGTTGTTTATGTCTTTTTATTAAATCAACAATTTTTTGTTCTACTTCATTAAGTTCAACTGAATGTTTTATTACAAAATATGCTTTAGCTAAAGGCATTCCTCTTGTGTGAATTCCAAGAATTTGTTTTCTTGCTTTTTTGTCAGGAATTCCAAATTCAATCTCACGATCAAATCTTCCAGGTCTTCTCAGTGCTTCATCAATTGAATTTACTCTATTTGTTGCAGCCATTACAACTACTTCTCCGCGTGAAGAAAGACCATCCATCAAGGATAATAATTGTGCTACAACACGTCTTTCAACTTCGCCAACAGCTTCATCTCTTTTTGAAGCAATTGCATCTATTTCATCAATAAAAATAATTGAAGGAGAATTATCTTCGGCTTCTTTGAAAATTTTTCTCACGCGTTCTTCTGCTTCACCAACAAATTTACCCATTACTTCAGGAGCTGAAACACTAATGAAATGAACTTGAGCTTCATTTGCAACAGCTTTTGCAAGCAAAGTTTTTCCTGTTCCTGGAGGACCATAAAGCAAAATTCCTTTTGGAGGAATTACACCAAGTTTTTGAAAAAGTTCTGGATGTTTCATTGGAAGTTCTACCATTTCACGAACCTTTCGCACTTGTTCTCCAAGCCCACCAATATCCTCATAAGCAACTCTTGGAATTCCTTCAAGCGCATCAGCAACAGGTTTTTCTTTTAATGCAAAAACAGTTGTGTCAGTTACTTTTACAATTGAACGAGGTTGTGTATCAACAACCCTGTAAATAAATCCGCTTCCAAAAACACTAACCCAAACATTATCCCCAATTGTTAAAGGTCTTCCTAAAAATGATTTTTTTAAAATTCGCTCGTATCCTGAGGCAATTATTCTAACTTCTTCAATTGGTGCTAAAACTACTCTTTTTGCTTCAATGGGTTTTCCTTTTCTTATTTTTACACGTTCGCCTAAACCAACACCTGCATTGTGACGAATAAAAGAATCCATTCTAATTATTTGTTTACCATCATCTTCAACTCGAGCAGGCCAAACAATAGCTGCTGTTTTTTTAGTACCCTCAATTTCAACAATATCGCCTGAAGTAATATTTAATTCAATTTTAGTCGCTTTGTCAAGAGTAATTATGTTTCTACCAACGTGTGTTGGATCTGGATCTTGAACATGTAATATTAATTCTCTATCTGTCATCAAAAAACACTCTCTTAAACTAAGAGAACCCAAAAACAATTAAAAACTAATCTAAATCAAATTTTCCATTTGGCAAAAGTGAAAGGATTACATCATTACTAAATTCATAACCAATTTCACTAAATTTCTTTTGTAGTAATTTAGCTACATTGTTTTTTTCAGTATTTCCTTGCTTTAGCTCAATTATTTTAATGCATTTCTTTTTTATTGCACTAAGCGGGCCACTCATCAAAGTTTTTTCTTTTTGATTATAACCAATTGCACAAGAAAGTGGTGTTTTCTTAAACCAATTTCTCTCACCATAAATCATAAATGCTCCTGCACCCATACTTGTTCCTGTTGGAGCTCTTTTTGAAACTTGTTCAGGTAACACAGAGTATGCATCAGCACTCGCTAACCCTTGTTCAAAAGCTTTTGAAAAAGTAACAGCAAACTTCGCAGCTTCAACCATTGTTGTGTGAGGAATTTCTTTATTCCTATTTTTTTCATCTTTTTTTATTACACAATGAGGGGCACCAAAAACTTCTGCGTGAAAATAAACATCCCATGGTTTCATATAAGTCTTTACTATTTCTTCATTTTGTTTAGCATTTTTTCCACCAATTACTAAATAACCATCACTTGAAATAAACCATCTATATTTTTCAAACCAATTGGATTTTCTATCAATAACCTCTTTTTTTGTTTTAACTTGTTTTGATTTTTGTGCCTCAATTGCTTTTTTTAAACCATCAATTGTTCTTTTTGCTTTTTTTGATTTTTCAAAATAAAGCGAAGCATTTTCTTCCAAGGTTTTATTTAGATTGATTTCAATTTCCATCCCTACTCACATTCCACTTTTAATTAACAGCCCCAAGTTAATCTAGTCCACTGCTGCTTCATGCCTTAAAATTTCAATAACAGAATCTGTTCTTGAACCTCTTTTAAATATTGGTTCAGTTAAATAAAAAACCTGACGATCTTTTACAATATCATAATAATTTTTTATTTTCTTAACATACCTTTCTTGTAAGTTTTTATGATATGATTCAACATCTTTGTAAAATTGTTGACTCATTACGTTAAAGTTACCTGAACCCATTATTGAACCAAAGTAATACACATGCGGATCATCATTAACTGCGTGTAAATATTCATCAATTGAACTTTGATTTGAAAAATTTAATTGTAATAATTCAACAGCTTCAAGTTTGTAACCAAGTTTCCAAAAAGCAATTTTTGGTCCATAACCAGTCAAAATGTTTTCTTTTTGTAAAAAATCAACAGAACTTTTTATTGTTGCTAAATGATATTTTGTTTTAGTCTTAATTCTTCTAAAATTTGGTTGAGTACAACCTTTACTTAACAAAGATTTTAGTATATTCAATCTTATTTCATCATCAACTTTCATTTTTTGTGCCATAAAAACCACCATACACCCCAAACAAGGATATCCTAAAATAAAAATACATCAAAAGTAATTTAAATGTAACTTTTGTCACACCAAATCAGTCTTAATACTTATTAATCAAATAGCACATTATTAATTTGAAATTAGAAATTTGAAATTAATATTAGGAGGGGATTGTTAAGAGAGTTGAGAAAAAGATTTTTGAGAAAAAAAAAGAAGTAAAATAGTGGGGAGCTCACCAAGCTAAACTATTTTTGTAAACCCACTATTTTGTTTCTTTTGAAAAAATTAATCAAACTATTGTAAAAAAACTATTTTTAAAAATAATAAAACAATTAGCAAAAAAATTAAAATTTAATTATTAATATTATTATTTACTTGGTTTAACTACTGGTTTCTTCCATGCATCTTTTGATTTACACGCCATGTTTAAACACATTTTGTATTCAAATTTTCCATTTTTAACTTTTATCACAGGAGCCGGACAATGTTCACATTTTTCTGTTGTTGTAGTAATATTTCCTTTTTGAGGAAGAGGATAAGAATTATTACATTTTGG
>CAZVWD010000017.1:915-11198 GCA_964630715.1 uncultured archaeon | reverse complement strand
CAGCAGGAGTAAGAGTAGGTCGTTTTCCATTTAAAATTAGTGGAACTTTTCTTTTTAATGCTTCTTTTTTTAGTAGGTCATATGTTGTTACAAATTTTTTTGACACAGCATCTGAGTAACCTTCAGCTAATTCGGTTGTAAGTGTTGCGTTAGGTGTTTTGAATGTTTTAGTAATAGTGTCAGTAAATGATTTTTTATAAGATTCTTTCATTTGTGCTTTTATCCAATCATCTGCTTGAGTATTAATTACGCCAAGTCCGCCGTTTGTTCCATATAATGATATGTTTGTAATTGTTTTTGCAAGGGCTCCGCCTGTTGCACCCACAACAACTGCTGGTTCAAAAGGATTCCAATTCTTTGGATTTTCGAATTCACTTCCAACTTTAATATAATCTCCAATTAATGGGATTTTGCCGAAAATTCCATAAAATCCTTCCATGAATGGCGCGAATTCTGCTACTTCGGCGTGAAATACAGTCATTGCTGGCAATGCACAATCAGTTAATCCGTTAAAGAATCCTGCTGCAAGTCCAGTTCCTAAATTACATACTGTGGTTACTGCTAAACAAGTTCCAATATATGCCCCAAGTGCTTTTGTACGTGAATCTTGTGTTAATTTATTTCCTGCTGTTGTCGAAGCAACTGTTCCATCAGCATTTAGAACAACCGTGTCTTCGAGTAATTCTAAAGCTATTAAATTTGAAGAATATGTTTTTAAGTTTTCTAAAATTTGTGGTTCTCCTTCCCAAGTTATTGTAAAATAATAAGGGTTATTTTCTCCTTTTTTACTTATTAATGCGCGAGAATTTTTATTTGTAATAATATTAATCAAGTCATCAGGGTGCAAAGAATTAGTGCTTATTGTTATTGTACCATCTTTAGTTTCTGTTTCTCTTTTTCCAGCACTTTTATTCATTGCTTTTATAATAAATTGTACTCCTTGTGTGTGCAAGTAACTTTTTTCATCTGAATATGCACATATTTTGACGTCACGAGAATATTTTGCATCAACATCATTTGTTCTTTTTTCAAGGCGTGTTGTTTTGTTTACTGTTGGGTCTGTTTTAGCTGGGTTTAAATCAAATAAAATGTTTCCATCAATTTTGTTTTCACTAACAGTAATTCTTGTAATGTTTGAAAATTCTTTTTTATCAGATAATTTTGAAAATGTAAATTCTATTGTTTCTGGATAAATTGAAGATACGACTCCGTTAACACATCCTTTTTCTTTGTTGATGTTTAAATTGTTTGAACTTAATTTTAGATTTAATTTTTCGGTCGGATTTTCGAAATCTTTTAATTGTATACAATTATAATTATCTCCTTTTTGAGTCAAACAATTATTTCCAAAGTTTCCTTTAATTGCGTTTGTTATAAGGTTTACAACTTCTTGCTCGAATCCTTCTTTTGCAGTTTCGCTTTGGCTTACAATTCCTGAATTAATTTTTACTTCAACAATAGATTTTTCTCCGTTTATTAAACAAACTTCTGCTAGATTTGTTCCAAGTGCTGCTTCTTTTAAAATAATTTTGTTTCCGCTTCCAAGTCCAAATCTTTTTTCGTCTCCACTAATTTTTTTTGATAAACTTTTTGCCATGTCAGTTAGTGCTTTATCTGCTTCAATTGTTGTTAACCATGTTCCGCCAGTATTTCCTATTTTGTATTCTTTATCAATTGGTGTAAAGTTAGATAAGTTTTCTATTGAATCATTACATTCTTTTGTTTTTACTTTTCCATTTCCTATTATTGGTTGTACTTGTACAGTTAGTGTTGGGCTTAAGAAATCTACTCCGTCTGCACTTACTGGGAATACTCCATCAATTAGTAATTTATAATATCCACAACCTGAAAGTGAATCATCAATTATTACAAAGTGGGCATATCCACTTTTTGCTATATTTCCAAGTGTTTGAACATCAATTTTTCCTGTGTCAAATTGATAATCGCTTTCTCCAAGTCCACTAAATCCTTGTGTACTTTTTCCGTATTTTGCGAAAGCATCACGAAGAGCATCTTTTCCAAATGCATCGTTTTTTAAGTATAAATCAAAGCTTGTTTTTTGTATTCCAATATCTCCAAGTGTGTAAAATCCTTTTTTTATACAAAATAATTGGTCGTCTTGTTTTTGTGCTGAATATGCTTGAGCATTTGCTGTTTTTATTGCAGTGTCAAGTTTTTTTGCAATATATTCTGCTGCTTCTGCTCCGTCACAATATCCATTAGAACAATCTCCCTTAACTGCATCTTTTGGAATACTTATTGTAATTTCTTTTCCATCACAAGTTTTAGCAGTTATTCCTTTTTCTGCTTTTGAGTATTCTTCATTATAATTTACTCCGGCATATATTTCAACATTGATTGGTTTTGATTCAATTACGCTTTGACTTCCTTCAGTAATTCCTCTAATTGTTATTGGGAAGTTTGGAAGTCTTGTTGAATTTCCTTGTACTCCAAGCATCATTTGTGTTTCAACAGTTTGATTTGGTCCAATTATAATGTTTGGAACAGTAAATGCTAGTCCTGGGTAGCTTGCTTTAACATCAAGTAAACGTACTGGTTCAGCACAAGAATTATTAACAGTTAATTTTGTTGTTCTTCCAAGGCCTTCTGCACTTAAATAAAATGATGTTGTATCAATGTTTGTTTTTAAACAATCAAATCCTGAATAATAAATTAAAACTTTTATTGTTCCAAGTAAATTTTCACTACTTGTATAACCTGTGTTTGCATTGTTGTAATTATTTATTGATTGGGTTCCATTAACAAAATCAGCGTAATTATAATTATCATTGCTTCCAATTCTATTATCAAGTCCACTAAGTTTTCCAGTGATGTTGATTTGTGTTTCTACTGCATCAGCAAATCTAGTTGAAGCTTCAGCGAATAATAATTTTGGTTGCATTGCTTGTCCTGCTAAAAGGGATACTGTTTCTGGGGGAACAATTCTAACACTTGCATTACTTTGAGATGCATATTCAGTACTTTGAGAAAATTTTATTCCTTCAACAGCGTATTGTGAAACATTTGTAACAAATATTGGTTGAGAAGCAATTGCTTTTGCTCCTGCTTTATCTTGGGCTAAAAATAATGTTATTTGTCCAGGGTAACTTAGTGCAATTCGTGGACTAATAAGTTCAACGCTAACAGGTAATACTTTTGTTAATCTGTCTGATTCGTATCTAATTTCATAATTGTAAGTTTCGTTTTGATTAAATGCGCGGTCCATTAAATTTGTTGCAGTAATTGTAACAATTTGTGTTCGTCCTGGTTGAAGGGTTATATCTGAAGAAGTAACTTTGATATTGCTTCTTCTTGTTTTTTCAACAGGCACTGCAGTTAATGTAACTACATCTTCACAATCATTTTTTACTTCAATTTGTTCATTTGTACTTGCTCCGTTGTTTCCAACCATCGCAATTTTTAGTGATTTTGGAGTAAGTTTTAAACAACTTTGATCAAGTTTTTGATTATAACTTAAGTTAAGTTTTGTACTTGTTGCGGTTAAGAATTTTCCTTCAATCATTCCTTTAATTTCAAGATTAATTGTTTCATTAGCTTGGTTTGAATCACCAATATATTCTATGTTGATTGAAGTATTTTGATTAGAATTTTTTGAAAGTAATGGTAGCATGTTTGCTATTATATTAAATTTTTCGCCATTTCCAGTTATCATTAAATTTTTAACATCAAATTCAGAGTTATTTGTTAATTGTAATTGGATAGTTTTTTTAGTTTCATTTTGAAGCATTTTTACAGTAATATCTTGTTCAACTGATAGTACTTCTTGAGCTGTAATTAAAATAGCTTCTGTTTTTGTTTTATATTTTCCTGCAGAAACTTCGATAGTGTAAACTCCTTGTTCTAAATCATTTGTAATTTTGTATTTACCATTTTTTCCAACGTCTTCTCGTCCATCACCAACAACACTTTTTACAATTTCTCCTTCTTTATTAATTACTTTTATCAAAGCATTTGTTATTCCTTGTAAATTAGTTTCTAAAACTTTAATGCTAATGTCTTTTCCAAGTGGAATCTTTTTTTCACTTAATTCAACAAGCATTTCTTTTTGAGTAACTGATTGAAAAGCAAGTTCTCTATTTATTTCAGTGTTTCCTGATGCAGTTAAATTAATTATATTTGTTCCTGTTCCGCGAGCTACAAAATAAATTCTTACTTTTTGTTTTCCGTTTGCAGTTAAAGAAACGGGTGTGCTTGCTTCTTTACTATTTAAGTAATCAGAGTCTTTTAAGAATGAAAAGTTGCTTGTTTGTGTTCCAAGGAAATTTAGGTTAGAATCTGTGATAAAGTTTAGTTGTAAGTAATCAGTTTCAATAGAAGTAAATTCTGTCTCAAGGGCATAAACTTTTCCTTCTAATGCTTCAAAGTTAAGCAAATCATAATAATTTCCTTCTTCATCAGTGAAATTATATGATATACAAATACTTCCTGCACATTCAGGTAAAGATTCGTACAAAGTAATATCTATTTTTGAAGTTTCTGCATATAATTCAGCTTTACCTTCTGTAAAAGAAGTGTCTCCAAGTTCATCATCAAGCGGAGTTCTATAAACCAAATCATCAACTTCACTCCATGCTCTGTATTGTAGTGATACTTTTCCTGCGCTAAATTTACTTGCTCGAATTTTTACTTTGGCAATGTAGTTTCCGCTTGGTTGTTCAACTGTTCCTTCAACCCATTTGTTTGTTTCATCAGCATATCCTTGGTTACTTCTATCAAGGGATTCGTCTCCAGGGCTAGGGGTTGGATTAAATGAATATGAAAAGAAGTTTTGAGAATCTTTTAGTGATAAATCAAAAATTGCAAAATTTTCTGAATCCGCAAATTCAACAGAATCAGAACCACTTCTAAAGTGAACCCCACCTTTTTGTGCTGCAAGAGGCCAATTAACAGAAAATTTAGCAAAGTAAAATGCGCCAGGAGTAATTCCGTTTGTTTCTTCGCCAGTTTCAGTTTCAAGTCCAACAAATTCAATTATTGGTGAAAGATCACTATTGTCTTTATCATAAATTGTAAGAGTAACTTCTTCTTTTCCCTTAACATAAACTTCTTCAGAATACTCTACTCCATCATCAGTAGATATTTCAACCAAAACAACGTCTTTGTTTGTTGCATTAAAAAATATGCTTGAGTTTGTTATATTTCCATCAAATAATACTTCATTAGTTAATGAGCTAATTGTTGCAGTTCCATAAACTTCATTTCCAAGCAAATCAACTAATTTTAATTGTACAACATTTTCTTTCTTAAACATCATTATGTATACTTTATTGTCTGGGGTGTTTTCATTAATTTCAATTACCTTATCTCCGTGCATAATACTATTTTCGGCTAGTATTTCATATGTTTTTTCAAGATCTACAACAACACTAACATATCCTGCAATATTAGTTCGTAAATCCTCAAAACCATAAGGGATTTTGTTTCCATCATCATCAAACACATTAATGTGAATATTTGTTCCTGCAACGCTATCTCCCATTGTATCTGTAGTAAATAGGTCAATTCTATAAGAATTTCCACTTAATGCTTCTTTTAGTACAATTGGCACACTTTGAGTATTTCCAACGTATATTTGTGCCTGTTTTGGCAAATAACCCTCACGAAATGCAGTTATTGTCACAGTTTGGTCTGCTTCTAAACCAAAAAAATCAGCACCATTATTTGTACTAATTTCCCTAGCTATTTTGTTTCCTTTTTGGTCAAAAATTTGTACTATAGCATCACTTAAATTAAGTCCAAGTTCATTAACAACATTAACAGTTAATTCTTCTCCACCTTGAGTTAAAACCAAATCAAGTTTTTCTTCAGCATTAACAATGGTTATTCCGCCAAGAATTACATCAGAATCATAAATTAAATAACCTTCTTTTGAAACAACAATTTTTATTGGAATTTGTGTTTGAACACTTCCTGAAATAGCTCCTTGTTCACTTATTTGATTTAAACGAATTGCTTGATTTTGAGTGTTATAAATTTTTACATCTGCTCCATCAATTGCATTTCCTTCAACATCACTTATTGTAATAACAAGTTTAGCTAATCCCACATATGAATCACCGCTTGGCGCGAGATCAAAATCTTTTATTGTTCCTTCAAAAAAAGAAGTTTGTACTTCAGTAGGGGTGTACCCGTCACTTGAAATACTAAGTGTTAAAGTTTCTCCTTGTGGAATATTTGATTTAGAATAAAGTCCGTTTGCATCAACGTAAAAGTTGTATATTGTTTCTCCATATCTAGCAGAAACAACAGCATTAGTTATTTTAGATCCTGTTTGGCGATTTGTAATTCTAAGTTTTGCATCAATTCCAACAAAATCTTTGCTTAAAGAAATACTTTCTATCGCAGCATATTCTCCAACTATAAAATCAGTTTGTCCAGGCGAATAACCATTTTTTTCTACCAAAATATTTATTTTTGTTCCTTGGGGATAACTTGCTAGAGTAATTTTGTCTCCATCACTTGCAGTTTGAGTTTTTAGTTTAACATTGTCTTTGTCAAATAAAGTTACTGTTGCATTTTGCACAGGTTGTCCTGTTACATTGTCCTTTAGATTTAATGTAAGGTCTCCTGAACCAATTGCAGGTCCGCTAATTGCAAATCCTATAACCATTATTAGTAAGAAAATAATAGCCATTGTTACAATTAAACTAGGAATCCCTTTGTCTTCAAAAAAATCACTATATGCATAAACCGGCAAACCTTTACTATCAAGGGCATCAAGCAAATCAAAGTATTTATCTTCAATTTTTGTATATGTTCCAGATAATTTTTCAGAAATCAAACCAACCACTAACTAACATTAAACAATTATTGTTATATAAATATAATCTTTAGAACTTAATAAACCTATACTTGGCATCATTTTGCGAACACAAAATAACATTTTATTTTGAATAATTTTTTGTTTATAAATTAGAGTTTAATTTTAATAATAACCAAATCGTTTCATATACCTTTGAGGAGTTTAACTTTCTAAAAATTTTGTTAGTTCTTTTATAAATTCTTTTGTGTCTAAGAAATAGTTTGGGTATGTTTTTTTTAGTTCTTCAATTTCTGATCCAACTAAAACAACATCATATTCTGGTTTTCCATAGATGTTTTTTTCAGCTTTTGCATAATCATTTAATGCTTTTTCTTCTTGGTTTTTTGAGTATGCAGTGACAATAAGTTTTTCTTGTATAGTGTCTAGTTCTAATAAAAAGAATTGTGCATTTTTTTTGTTTTTTATGTCTTCAAATAATCTTATTGATTTTGTCCAGTTTTCCATTTTTTTTATTACTTTTAGTTTTTTTTCCATTTCATTTATTTCTTTTTTTAGTTTGTTTGTATCTGAAGGGGTGCCTGGCACAATTGGTGTTTTTTCTATTTTTGCAAAAGCAGAACTTACTAATCTAAAAAAATCTTGCCATTCTTTTTCTCCTTCATTTGATTTTATTGCTTGTCCTGTGAAAAGGCCTGCTGTTTCAACTGCTGTTGCCCATATGTGTTCTAATTTTGATCTTATTTGTACTTCAACAAGCAAATTATTGTATTTATCTTTGTTTTTATCGCTTTTAAATTTGTAAACCAAATGTATGCTTCTATATCCATCGCTTTTTGGTTCATCAATATAATTTTTTTCGTTTATTTTTTTGTGTTTGAGATCACCCTTACAATAGTACTCTTGATAAAGTTTTTTTGCAAGATTTACATTAGGCATTATTACTCTGCACCCTGCGATGTCTTGCATTTGTGTTAGTTTCATTGTGGCTTTTTTTCCATGATATTTTCTTTTTAACTTTTTTATTATTGATGGTACTCTTTTTAGTCTTTGAGATGATATTGCGCGTTTATCAGTACTTTCAGAGACTCTTTTTAATCTTTTTTTGAATATGTGCATGGGGTAGCTGTGGGATGCTCTCCAGTTACTTAATATTTCCAGAGCATTGTTTGTATTCTCTTTTGAAGCAGAAAGGTTACATAGTGTTTCTCCAGTGTTATTTGTTTGACTCTTAGAATATTTGGTTGGATTTATTTCATACATAATCAACTTTTTACTAAAACTACTTTTAAATGTATAATTTTGCGCAGTTTTGTAAAATGCTCTAAAATGCTTATTAAATGCATTTTATTATGTTTTAAGTACTTTTGGTTTTGGTTAAATTTTTTACAAAGTGTGTTTTGCGCGGTTTTAAATTTTTTAAAAAATAATTTTTATTGGTTTATTTTTGTGCAAATTGTGTTATGGCATTCTTTAAATGAAGGATATATTTTTACTAATTTATTTATTTCTTTACAATGTGTTTTTGCTTTTTCAAGAACTTTTTCTTTAAACAAGTTTTTGTCAAATTTTAAATCATATGGTTTATGCTTTTTGTTAATTAACTCAAGATTTATTTTTGTTCCATTCAATAACAATTCATTTAAATCAAAAACATACTAAGCAAAATTCCAAAACTATGTGTTAGAAGAATTACAATTACTGTGATTGTTAAATGTTCTAAAATAATATGTGTTGGTTTTTCACCACGATGAATTGCGATTTTGTAACTCACAAAAGTAATTAATCCTAAACCAAGAATTATGTTAAATGCAACGGCAACCGGTAATTCAAGTATTAATAATGGGATAATAAAAATAATTGTTAGAAAGAATTTTCCAAGAAATGTTGAAATTGTTGATTCCCAAATCTCCTTTGGGGAATTAGATTTTTGTGATTCTTGAGAAACATGTATTCCTAAAGCATCAGACATTGAATCAGCAATTGCAATAGTTAAAATTCCTCCGATAACAATGAGTAGAGAGTTTGTTGTTGCTTGCAGGCCAACCATTAAACCAAGTGTTGTTATTACTGCAGAAATTGCTGCAAAATTAAGCCCAATGTTAATTGAGTTTTTCTTAAGTAATCTCTTCAAGTTATCACGTCAAAATAATTTTTATTGGTTTGTAAATTAAGAATTAGTTGCTTATTAAAGTATTGTTTCTTGTAAACTAGTTTTTTTTTAAATTAATTTGTTTAGAAAATTTTGAGTTTCCATTTCTAAATCTTTTTTAATTATTTTTGTAAGAAGTTTTATTCGAATTTCTTTGTGTAATGGTAAGGTTGTTGTTCTTCCATCAGGGTGTTTTAAAAATAAATGGTCTCCTTTTTGTCTTATTTCTTCAAAACCAAGAGTTTTTATTGCTGCAAGAACTTTTCTTGTTTTAATTGATTTAAGCATTTATTGTCACCTGTTTGATTCCAACAAAAGATGATTTGTCTTTAACAAAATCTTCTTTTTGAACCTCCAGGCATAATTCAATTACTTCTTTTACATTTTTAATAAGTTCGTTCATATTCTCACCTTGGGTATGACAACCCTTTAATGCAGGCACGTCAGCGATTAACCATCCGTCTTCATCTCTTTCAATAATAATGTCAAATATTTTTTTATTCATCAAACCACCACACAATTAGTTGTTCTTTGGGTATTTAAATATAATTGAACTGTCTTGCCGGTGAAAGTTAGTTTATAATTATTTTAAACTTATTTTTTGTTTTATTAATTTCTTAAATTTTTTTGTTCCAACTTGGGTCCAGTAAAACCAAATAACATAAACAACAATTATGTATACAAATAAAACAATTCTGAAAAGTAAGTCGTGAGCAATTTCAAACACTTGTGCATTTTGTGTTAAAATTAAGGATAAAGTAATCCAAATTCGCAGGGTGTTAAATATTATCCCAGAAATTATCGCAATTCCTATTCCAATTAATTTTTGTCTAAAAGCAATTCCAAAACTAGCTATGATTGCACAAATAAGAATTATTATTTCAAGTACACCACTACAAAGCCAAGAAATGATTATTTGTTTTTCGTTTCCGCTGTCTCCTACAAAAAATGAATAAACTACTTCTCCATCAGTTGCTGTATAAAATCCACTTTCGGAAATAATGTTTCCGCCAGCTGTTAAAAATAACTCTGAACTTTTTCCAGTGAATTCTTTTGCGCTGGTTTCAAAAGGACTAACTAACGCGGTTAAAATTAAATATGATAAGACAAACATTAAAATAAAAAAAGTAAATTGTTTCTTTGGGCTAGCAACAATTTTTTTTTCTTGTTTGTGCCAGTATTTGGTAACAGAATTAATTTCCTTTTCAAACATTTTTTGTTTCATCTAAAAGAACAACTCACTTTGTGTTTTTATTTGTTTAGTTTGCTAGATTTTAATTCTTTTATTTGATTAGTTCTTTTATTTGATTAGTTCTTTTATTTGATTAGTTCTTTTATTTGATTAGTTCT
>CAZVWD010000017.1:0-815 GCA_964630715.1 uncultured archaeon | reverse complement strand
TTTTATTTATTAAATTGGGATTAGTAGATTTTGATTAATTAGAAAGTAATTTTTCAATTAGTGCGCGAGTTTCTATTTCTGTTTCTTCGGCACGTTTGTTTGAAATTATTCGTATCCAAATTGTTTTTGGACTTTCTTTTGGATTTTTTTTGTAAACTTGTGCAAAATCAATTATTAATTCATCAGCAAGCGTTGGATTAGTTTTTGCTTTTGCATGTTCGTATTCTTTTTGTGAGGGGGCAGTAATTTCTCTTTCGCCAAGTTGTAAAATTTGATAAACATTGTTTAATGCTTTTAATTTACTTCTTCCAATTGTTTCAAAGTTAATTATTTGTGCAGTGGTCATTTTTCCGGTTAAAGCTTCTTTTTGTCTTATTCTTGTCCAAATTTTATCAGGAAAATCTGATCTATGTTGTCTTTCAACTTCTTTTCTTGCATGATGTAATTGTAATTGTACTTTTTTTTCATGAGGTATTTCTGGCGGAGTTCTCTTTATAGTTCTTCCTTTTTTTGCAGGCATAATTAATTATTGGTGCAAACTAAATAAAAAGAAGATTGGTTTTGTTTAATTAAAATAGATTATTTTTGAATTGATTTATCTTTAGACACATTTTTATATTTGAAAAGTATTATTTTAATGTTAATTTTGAAGTAATAAAATGATTAGTGATTTAAAATGAATATTGGTGGATTTTCAGGTCCAGTTTCGCTTGGACCAAACGATAGCGAATTAGCAGTGGCTAATTCACTTTGTGGGAATGTGATTTAAAATGAATATTGGTGGATTTTCAGGTCCAGTTTCGCTTGGACCAAAC
>CAZVWD010000016.1:0-11796 GCA_964630715.1 uncultured archaeon | reverse complement strand
TTTGTTTGCATGTAATGCGTCTTGGAAATGAATTTGACTAGAATTTGATAATTTTTTTGCTTCATAAAAATCATTTTTTTGAGTTTTAACATAAACAAGAGTTAATTTATGTTGTTCTATCAATTGTTTTGTCATTTTTTCTTCAATAACTTTATTTAATTCAAATAAAATTAAATCTGAATAAATAATTTTACAATCAAAATTAATGCAATTTTTAATAAACAAGAATGCAAATTCTCCAATTGGTCTTAAACCATCAGTTCGATTTTGAAAATAATCTATCCATATGTTAGTATCTAAATAAAAATTTTTCATATAAAAAATAGCAAAAACTTGACTTATAAGCATAATTGGGTTTGCGACAATAGACTTAAATCAAAAATAATTATTTTGTGTAATTAGTTTTTTTAATTAGTTTTAGTATTTAAATTAATTTTAATATTTCTTTTGCTGTGTTAATTCCTTGCACTGTTGCTGTTGCGATGTTTTTGGCTCCAGTTACACAATCTCCACATGCAAAAACATTTGCATGATTTGTTTGGTGTGCTTTGTTAACAATTATTTTTCCCCATTCGCATTTAATTCCTTCTTTTGTAAGCCAGTTAAGATTATTTTTTTGTCCAACTGCAAGTAATATTTTATCAAATTCTTGGGTAATTCTTTCTCCGCTATCAATTGGTTTTGGTCTGCCAGAAGCATCTTTTTCTCCAAGTTTCATTACTGCTAAGTTAACAATTATTTTTTTGTTTGATTTATTTTCTTCATAACTAATTGGGCCTTTTAAAAAATCAAATTTTACTCCGTCTTTTTTTGCTTCTGCTAGCTCATTTCCAAAAGCAGGCATTTCACTTTCAGTTCTTCTATAAATAATAGTTACATCTGCTCCGCAATGTTTTGCAAGTCTTGCAGCATCCATTGCAGAATTTCCTCCTCCAATTAATGCAACTTTTTCGCCTTCATTAACTAAACAAGTTCCTTCTAGTTTTTCTCTTTTCAAAAATTCTAGCGCATCAATTATTTTTTCACTTTCTTCACCAAGGATTCCAAGTTTTGATCCTTCTCCAGCACCAATTGCAATTACAACAAAATCAAATTCACCATTATTTTCTTTAAGTAAGTACTTAATATTGCCAATTGTTTTTTTAACAAATTTTATTCCAAGTGATTCTGCTTGTTTTGTGTTTTGTTTTATTTGAGCAAGAGGTAATCTAAATTCTGGAATTCCATAAGCAAGCATTCCACCAAATTCACTAAGTTCATCAAACACAGTAACTTCTGCATTTTTTACAAGTAATTTTGCGGCTGCCATACCTGCAGGGCCAGAACCGATTATTGCAATTTTAGTCATAAAAGAATTAATTCCATAAGTATTTTATATTGGGTTGTTAGGTCAATTTATTTAGCTCAAAAAGTATTTGATAGTGAACTTTAAAACTTGCTTTTAAACTAAAGTAAAACTAAAAGCTTATAAAGATAATCAGGGTATATTGTGTGTGGGGTGTTGGACTTGTCTGATTTATTAGAATTAATTGATGATGCAAAAGCACTTAACTCAAAAGTGTTTTCATTAATACGTTTTGAATTGTTATCAAATATTACTATGTTTGGTCCTGATGGAATATCAAATCGTGAGTTATCAACAACACTTGAGGTAAGTGATGGAACATTGTATGCAAATTTAAAAGCTTTAGAAGAAATGGGGTATATAAAATCAAAAAAAGTACATTTTGAAGGAAAAGAATTAGATACTTACACTATAACTCAACTTGGAATGGAAGAATGGATTAAAACTAAAAATTGGTTAAAAAAATTTATTGGGAGTGGTAATAATGAAAATAAATAAAGCAATAATCTGTATGAAAGCAATAGGTTTAAAGCCAAAAATAAGTGTTTTTGGGGATAGAATAAAAATTCAAAAAGCAATATTCTTGTTAGAACAGAAAGGAATAGTTATTGGATTTAATTATGGGTTATATTTAAGGGGTCCGTATTCACCAGAGTTAACTCAGGAAATATATGCCAATCAAGATGCTGTTGAAAAATTAAGTACCCTTGAAAAGCTTGACAAAAATGAACAAGAAAAAATTAATGCGTATTTGGAGATTTTTAAAGACTCGGATGCTAGCATTTTAGAAGTTGCTGCAACATATGCTTTGTTCGCGTATGGGTATAAGTTTGATTCTGTAAGTGCAACAAAAAAAGTCAAAAAAATGAAAAACTTTTATTCGGAAAAGCAATTAGCGATTGGTATATCAAAAGCAAAACAATTTTTATACATTCCAACCAAAAAAGAATTGGGTGATATGAAAAAAGAACATTATGCTTGGCAAAATGCTTCGACAAACTTTTTGGAGTAGATTATAAATGCAAAAGGGCGAAATATGGCTAATTAAACTAGATGAAACAAAAGGTCATGAACAAATAGGGACTCGCCCAGGATTAATTATTGGGAAAGGAAATAGATTAAATGTTATAATTCCAATTACTAGTAATTTGGACCGTTCTAATTTATCTTTTACTGAAATAATTGATTGTTCAAAAGAGAATGGGCTTAAAGAAGATAGTGTGGCGTTAATATTTCAAATTAGGTCACTAGACGAATCACGATTCATCCGAAAACTTGGCAAAATAAAACAAGAAAAATATGAAGCAATACATGCGCTCTTAATAGATATGACAAAATTATAAATTTTTAGTAAACAACAATATTCTAAAATTATCTCTTATTATCTTTTAGGTGGTTGTATCAAACCATAAAAGAGGTTAGGATTTTTTGTTTAAAAATAAATCTAGGGTTTGATGCCGGTGATTAAAGTAATCCTTCTTCTTTTAATTCTTTTTTTATATCTTTGATATTTTTTCTAAAATATTGAGCATCTTTTTCTAAATTATCTGCTAAATTATCAAGTCTTAGTAAAATATCTTTGATTCTATCTTTATTCATACACAAATTAGGAGCATAAATATTAAAAGTATAGATTATGCTTTTTTTCTTTTTTTCTTCACTAGTAAACTCAGCTTAAAATACTTTTTGATTCTAATTTTATTAATATTAAAGGTATGGATTAAGATTAATTAGGATTGATTATTATGGTTGATTATGATGTTGTTGTTATTGGCTCAGGGCCTGCTGGTTTAACTAGTGCAATTTATGCTGTTCGTGGTGGACTTTCAACAATTATTATTGAAAAAGGATTAACTGGTGGACAAATTGCTCTCACAGAAAATATAGAAAATTATCCTGGGTTTGAGAGTATTTCTGGAAGAGACCTTGCAAAAAAAATGCTTTCTCAAGCAAAAAATCAAGGTGCTGTTTTTGAACTTGGTGAAGTTAAAAGTATTATCCAAAAAGGAAATGAAAAAGTCGTTGATCTTGGTGAAAAAAAAATTATTGCAAAATCTGTTGTATTAGCTGTTGGAAGTAATCCAAGAAAACTAGGTGTTCCTGGTGAAAAAGAATATGATGGAAAAGGTGTTCATTATTGTGCTCTTTGTGATGGTTTTGCTTATCGTGATAAAGTTGTTGCAGTACTTGGTGGTGGAGACGCTGCGATAAAAGAAGCATTATATTTAGCAAACACTACAAAAAAAGTTTATGTTATTCACAGACGAGATGAACTTCGTGCAGAAAAAGGGCATCAAGAACAAGCTTTTGCTAAAAAAAATATTGAGTTTGTTTGGGATAGTGTTGTTACAGAATTTGTTGGAACAAAATTTCTTGAAAAATTAAAAATTCATAATGTTAAAACAAATAAAGATTCTGAACTTAACGTAGATGGTTCGTTTACTTATATTGGACATTTACCTGCAACAAAATGGGTTGATGTTGATAAAACAGAAAAAGGATATATTAAAGTTGATAAAAAAATGAGTACTTCTATGCAAGGTGTTTTTGCATGTGGTGATTGTACACAAGGAGACATTGCTCAAATTGCGACAAGTGTTGGAGAAGGAGCAATTGCTGGAACAAGTGTAATTGAATATATTCAAAATTTAAAAGATGACAAGAAATAATCTTTTTTAATAAACTAAATTTTAAGTATTTATTTTTTTTACTTTTGAGTTTTTTTATTTTAACTTATGCTTCCAAAACATTAAATATTAGTTTTGTACTCTTAATTGTTATATTGTAAATATTATTAGAAGGTAGATGAAATGAATAATGAAATGTTTGATATGCTAGGACCAGAAAAAATAATTGAAGTTTATAATCCAAAAATTGGGATGCACGGTTTTGTTGTAATTGATAATACTGCGCTAGGCCCTGGAAAAGGAGGTATAAGAATGACTCCTACTGTTTCTAAAATTGAAGTTGCAAGACTTGCAAGAACAATGACTTATAAAAATGCTTTAGCTGATTTACCTTTTGGCGGAGCAAAAGCTGGAATAATCGCTGGTGATAAAAAATTAACAAAATTTGAAAAAAAGAAAATTGTGCAAGAATTTTCAAAAGCGCTTAAAATTGTAGTTCCAAAACTTTATGTTGCTGCTCCTGATATGAATATGGCGCAAGAAGAAATGGCTTGGTTTGCAAAAGCAAATGGTAGTAAAAAAGCTTGCACTGGAAAACCAAAAAGTATGGATGGACTTCCTCACGAACTTGGAAGCACTGGATATGGTGTTGCTGTTGCAACAGAAGTTGCCACAAAATTTTTAGGACAAGACTTGAAAAAAATGACTTTTGCAATTGAAGGATTTGGAAACGTTGGAGTTTTTGCTGCAAAATTTTTAGAAAAAAAAGGTGCAAAGTTGCTTGCTGTTAGTGACTCACAAGGATGTTTGTTTGTAAAAGAAGGTATTGATGTTGAAAAATTAATCAAAATAAAAAACGAAACTAACAGTGTAATCAATTATCCCGGAAATAGTGGTACTTGTCCTGCAATTATTCATGCAAATGTTGATATTTTAATAACTGCTGCAATTCCGGATTTTATTAAAGTAAAAAACGTTGATGAAATTAATGCAAAAATAATTGTACAAGGATCAAACATTCCCATGACACAACAAGTTGAAGAATTATTACACGAAAAAGGAGTTTTGGTTGTTCCTGATTTTGTTGCAAATGCTGGTGGAGTAATTTCTTCATATATTGAATATATTGGTGGAAAAGAAAAGAAAATGTTTGCAATGGTTGAAGAAAAAATTAAAAAAAATACTTTGCTTGTTTTAAAAACTGCTAAAAAAAATAAAACAATTCCAAGAGTTGCTGCGATGGAAATTGCACAAAAAAGAATTCTTGCAAAATGTAATGTTTGTAAAAAATAAGTTAAAATAAAATATTTCGGCAATAGTCGAATTACATAAAAGATTTATATATCCTAGCACTATGATATATCAACAAGAAGGTGAATAATTATGGCAAGTAACATAAATTCAAATTTTGATTTTTATCTCAATTCTGATTTATCTATGTTTAAAGAAGGAGAATGGATTGCAATATATAATAATAAAATAATTTCACACGGGATAAATTTAATGCACGTAACCAAAAATGCAGAAAAAATAGCGCCCTTATCCAAAATTCTAATTTCAAAAGTTAAAAGAACGATGCGTTATTTATGAATTTAAATTATAGGTGTAGAAAAGAAAAACTTGATGGTAATATTGTAGTAAAACGTGCAATTGTACCTGTTTTTTTATCAGGGAATAATTCAAAGAAAATTCAATTCACAGCAGTTTTGGATAGTGGTTCTGATTTTATATTGATCCCTAGAGAAATTGCAGATTTATTAAATTTGAAATATAATTCGAACAAAAAAAATTCAGCAAATACTTATGATGGGACTGAAATTGTAACAACTCAATCTAAAATTAAAATTATTTTAGAAAAAGATCGTGAAACTCAATCATTTATTTGTAATTGTGCAATATTATTAAATAAGGACTTTGATCATGATGATTTAATTTTTGGATCAAGTTTTTTTGAAAAATTTAAAATTACTTTTGATTTTTCTAAAAATAAATTTAGTATAAAAAATGTGATTATTAATCCAAAATTAAAATAAAAAAAAATATTTTTTTTAAAATCAAAATTTTTTTATTCCATCACACATTGGGAAAGCTTGACAACCCCAAAAACTTCCATATTTGCTTTTACGAATAGCCATTATTGAACCACACTCTGGGCATGTTGGTGCAGATACTTTTTCTTGAGAGTGTCTTGAACACATAGGAATACCATCTTTGTTGTAAATTGTTGCATTAGCTCCACATTTTGCGCATTTCATAATTATCAAAACAAAAAAAGAATTAGCAATTTAAAAATCTATTCTTTTAATTTTAAAAAACAAAAATAAAAAGAAATAAATATCTAAAAAACAATATTATTTTGATTAATATGCCAGTTAGAAATTTATCTGTTCGTGAAAAAGAAATTGTTGCTAATTTTGTAAAAAAACGAAAACCAACTTTTAAAGCTGTTGAAAGAATGTCTTGGGAAATAAATTCTTTTCTTAGACACGAACCAAATATTGAAAAAAGACTTAAAGCATATGGTGCTGATCCTATTGAAATGTTAAGAAGACGAACAATTGATGTTAGACTTTCAAAGAATAGAGATCCTAAATATGGTTGTTATCAAGCATCAAGTGTTTTATTTTATGTTTTAAGAGAAATTGGGTTAAAACCAAGATTAACAAGATATTTGGTAGATGGTAAGTATCCTCACACAACAGTCATTGTAAAAATTGGGGAGAGTATTTATGAAATTGATACTTTAAAAGAGATTTCACGAAAACTAGGACAAAAAGAATTGGATGAATTTAAAGCTCTTAGAAAAAAAAGACAGTTCAAATTTATTACTCCTCAATCAATATCCTATGATGAATTTAAACAACAAATTAAGACAAAAACTTTATTTTAAATCTAAAACAATACTTTTAAAAATAACTCCACCTCAATTTTTCTAGTAGAAAGCAATTAATGGGCCCGTAGCCTAGTGGATAGGGCGACTGCCTTCTAAGCAGTAGGTCGGGCGTTCGAATCGCCCCGGGCCCGTTTAATATTCTATTTTTTTTAAAAACATTTAAATATGATTAAAACAATTCTGATGCAATGGATAAGAAAAACATTTTAATTGTAATTTTAGTTCTTTTAGTAATAATTCTTTTAGGAACAAGTTTATTTTTAATAAATAATCTTTATCAAACAGGCGTATTTGAAAGTTGTAATTCTGGGTTTGTTTCTTTTCATAATATGGGGTTAACTTCTCTTTCATTAGCATTTGATTCAGTTGGTCAGGAAAGGAATAAAGAAGCTGAATTTACTTTGGAAAAATTAGGGGATGGTGATTCGTTATCTAGCTTAGTCACATCTTGTCCAAGCCCATATTCCAAATATATTTCTGTACTTGAAAAATTTGAAAATGCTAAAAAATGTGGAGCTATTTGTGGGCTAGCGACTGACACTTGTTTTGTTGCAATAGTTAGTTTAGCGTCTGTTCCAAATGGTCATCTAGTAAAATGCGTTAATTTGCCAAAATATACTGAATTTATGGATGGTAATGTGTGTGATCCAATAAATGATTATGAATTAATAAATCCATTTGAAAATTTAGGTTTTGGAGATTATATTCTTAAAAATATTGCACCTACTGGCAAAACATATCCTCAAATTTGTACTTATTATAAATCAAGTGAATAAAACTTATTTTTAAAACAAAAAGGTTTTGTTTAAATTTATTGTGTTATTTAAATTTATTAACAAAAGGTGGTAACTAGATGGAAGAAGTAGACTTTATATGGTTTAATGGCGAAATGAAAAAATGGGCTGAATGTAATACTCATGTATTAACACACTCTCTGCATTATGGAATGGGTGTTTTTGAAGGAATAAGAGCATATGACACACCTAAAGGTCCAGCTATTTTTAGACTTCGTGACCACACAGAAAGATTATTTAAATCAGCAGAAATCGTTGGGATGGGAACAACATTTGATGTAGAAACTTTTATTACTGCCACAAAAGAAGTTATCAAACAAAATAACCTAAAGTCAGGTTACATACGACCTTTATTTTATTATGGTTATGGAAAAATGGGTTTAGATACTACTGGTGCAAAAATTGACGCATTAATTGCAGCTTGGCCTTGGGGAGCATACCTTGGAGAAGATGGAAAAAAGAATGGAATTTCACTTAAAGTTTCAAAGTACACAAGACACTTTCCAGTAAAAAATTTGAATCAATCAAAAGCAACTGGATTTTATATTAATAGTACAATGGCAAAAATGGACGCGCTTAACACTGGGTTTAATGAAGCCTTAATGCTTGATTTAAATGGTAATGTTGCAGAATGTTCTGGGGAAAATATTTTTATTGTAAAAGATAAGGTGTTAATTACTCCAAGTCCACAGAATTGTTTGAATGGGATTACAAGAAAAAGTATTCTTGAAATTGCGCAAGATCAAGGAATTAAAACAGAAGAAAGAGTTGTTACAAAAGAAGATGTAATGGATGCTGATGAAGTTTTCTTAACAGGGACTGCTGCTGAACTTACTCCTGTAAATAAAGTTGATGAAAAACCATTTGGTGTTGGAGAAATAACAAAGTTATTACAACAAAAATATGATGATATTATTCATGGAAAAGATGAAAAATATTTCAAATGGCTAGATTTTGTTGAATAAGCTGATTTATTTGAATAAATAGGCGTAAAAGCTTTTCGCAACAGCAAATATTTCTAACAAATAAATAATTTAAGTATAAAAAATAATTTTAACATAAAAAAAATAAAATATAATAAAATAATTTAAAGTAATAAAATAATTTAAAAAAGATAATTTAAAAAAAATAAAATAATGAATAAGTAGGATATGTATTAGGTTGATTGATATGAATATTGGGTATTTGGGGCCAGAAACAAGTTTTTCAAATGAAGCTGCGCTTGATGTATTTCCAAAAGGAAAACTAATTGCGTTAAACTCAATTCAAGCAGTTTTTTCTAGTTTAATGACTGGTGAAGTAACTGAAGCAATTGTTCCTATTGAAAATTCTACAGGCGGAAGTGTTTCAACAACTCTTGATGAATTAATTGAAAAAGAGGTTTATATCACTGGTGAATATTATTTACATGTAAAACACAATTTTTTGGCTAGGCGGCCACTTGATAAAATAAAAAAGATTTATTCTCATTCACAAGCATTTTCGCAATGTAAAAATTGGATTCATTTAAATGCTCTTGGAAAAGAATTGATTGAAGTTGCGAGTACTTCAAAAGCTGCTGAGCGAGCATCAATTGAAACTGATGCTGGAGCTATTGCATCAAAACTTGCGGCTCAAAGATTTGGTCTTGATATTTTAGAAGAAGGAATTAATGATGAGTCAGAAAATATTACTCGATTCATAATTATTTCAAGAACTCGTGAATTACCTGATGATAAAGAAAAAACATCTCTTGTTTTTGGGGTTAAAGATAAACCTGGTGCATTACTTGATGTATTAAGTGTTTTTAAAAAATTTGGGGTAAACATGGTAAAAATTGAATCTCGTCCATCACAAGTAAAAACATGGGAATATTTGTTTTTTGTTGAAATAAAAGGAAATACTTCTCAAAGAAATGTTAATGAATCATTAAATGAAATCCAGGCACAAGCTGTTGATTTTAAAATTCTTGGAAGTTATTCTAAATTAGAAAAATAATCTTTTTTTTATTTTTTTATTTGATGTTAGTGTTTTGGTTTATTGTATTTTTTGTTTTGATTCAATTATTAAACTTTTTCGCTCCATTTTAGCTATGGATTTAAACATAAATAATGGTTGTTTGTCAGAAAATAAAGTAGAACTTACTGATTTAAGAATAAAAATTGATCAATTAAATACAAGTATTATTTCGGGTTTAAAAGATAGGTCAAGATATACATTAAACAAAGATGTATTTGAAAAAGAATTTTTTGATGGAATGAGTTGGTTTTTATATCGTTTAAAAGAAGAACAAAATGTTGATTCTAAATTTGGAAGATTTTTGTATTGTGAACAGCACCCTTTTATTTTTTCAAAAAAAGAATTATCAAAATCATTAGTTTTGAGAAATGCTAATACAAATAATAATTTTTTTGACTTGGATTTATCAAAAGATATTATAACTCTTTACAAAAACACATTAAAACAACTTTGTAAAAAAGGTGAAAATATTGAATGTTATGGGGAAGTAGTAAAACTTGATGTAAATAATATATTATTAATTAATGAAAGGACTGTTGGGATGGGAGAACAAGTCGCAAATTATAAAATCGAAAATGACCCAATACTTGCTACTCTTAAAACAGCAAAGGAAATACAAAACAAATTAATTAATGTGGATAGAGAAAAAGCTGTAATTGCAATAATGAAAGATAAAGCTCAAAAACTTGATTTGGATACAAAAATAATAACTGGGTTTGCAAAGGAATTAATCCAAATTACTTTGAAAGCAGAAACTGAATTTATTTTAAGACAACAAAGGTGAAGATATGGAAAAGGTAAGTTTGGTATTAAAAAATAATGATTCGAAATGTGATGTTTTTTCTGGTAGAGATTTGTATGATGAAATTGTGACTTATGCTAGAGGTATGAAAAAATCTCAAAATGTTATTGTTACTGATTCAAAAGTTGAAGAATTGCATGGAAAAAGATTGCTTGAATTATTACAAAAAAAAGGTTTGAATTCATTTATGATTTCTTTTCCAGAAGGTGAAAAAAATAAGAATCGTGAAACAAAAGCAAAAATAGAAGATGAGATGTTTGCACACAAATGTGGAAGAGATGCGTTAATAATTGCGCTAGGTGGAGGCGTTACTGGTGATATGGCTGGCTTTGTAGCTGGAACGTATATGCGAGGAATTCCAATTATTCAAGTTCCAACAACAACAATAGCAATTGCTGACTCAAGCATGGGTGGAAAAACTGCGATTGATGTTCCTGCAGGAAAAAATCTTATTGGAGTATTTCATCAACCAAGAGCAGTATTTATGGACACTGAATTATTAAAAACACTTGACGCGCGAAATTACAATTCAGGGCTTGTTGAAATGATAAAACACGGGATGATAAAAGATATTAAATTTTATGATTTTGTAAAAGAAAATATTGATATTATTTTAGATTATAAAGATGAAAAATATGATGTTGTTATGGAAAAAATTGTAATGGATAATTTAATGATTAAAAAAGATGTTGTTGTAGAAGACCAAAAAGAATCAAATTTAAGAAAAATATTAAACTATGGGCACACTATTGGTCATGCAGTTGAAAAATTGAGTAATTTTGATTTGTTTCATGGCGAGGCAATTGCTATTGGAATTGCGGTTGAAGCATTTTTTGCTTTCAAAGCAGGAATTATGCCACAAGAAGATTATTTAGAACAAAAACAAATTCTAGAAAGAATTGGTTTAGATACAAAAATCCCAAAAGAAATTACAACAGAAAAAATAATTGAATTAACTTGTCTTGACAAAAAAGCTCGTGGCGGAGAACCAGAATTTACTTTGTGTAGTAAAAATGGACAATATGCTACTTTTGAAAATGGAAACGTTACAGTAAAATTTTCAAAAGAAGAACTTACAAATTGGATTAATGAATATAGGCGTTAGTATTATGATTAAAGCAATTATTTTTGATTCAGATGATACGATTTTTAATTCAAATGATTTAGGTAGTAAAACCCTTGAGTTAATTTGTAAAAAACACAAAGTTAAATTTGATGAAGCAAAATATAAAGCATTAACTGGTTTGTCAAGGTGTGATAAAGCAAAAGAATTATTTGGAGAAAATAACGATATTTGGCCAGAGTGGAATAAAGCATATGAAGAGAATTATGCTAAA
>CAZVWD010000015.1:0-12532 GCA_964630715.1 uncultured archaeon | reverse complement strand
GAAACTATATCTCAAGCATACCTTGTTTATTAATGATAGTTGAAGGAAAAGACGCAGTTAATGTTGTTCGTAAACTTGTAGGCGTTACTTGTGGAAGAGAAGCTGATATTGGAACAATAAGAGGAGACTTTTCAATGAGTGTACAATCAAATGTTGTTCACGCTTCAGAAAATGAAGAACAAGCAGAAATTGAAATTAAAAGATTTTTTAAAGAAGAAGAAATCATGGATTATAAAAGAATGGATTTTGACTTGCTTTACACAGAAATGGAAAAGGAACCACATTGTAAAAAGTGATTAAATGATTAGACAGCCAATTATAACTGTACTTGGACATGTTGACCATGGCAAAACAAGTTTGCTTGATGCAATACGTTCAAGTAGAGTGGCTGCAAAAGAAGCTGGGGCAATAACACAACACATTGGTGCTACAGAAATTCCAGCAAAAACAATCAAAGAAGTTGCAGGACCCCTTCTTGAAAAATTTGGTTTTAAATTAAATATTCCTGGATTACTTGTAATTGATACTCCTGGACACGAAGCTTTTACTAATTTACGAAAACGTGGAGGAAGTATTGCTGATTTAGCTGTGCTTGTTGTTGACGTAATGCAAGGTTTACAACCACAAACAATTGAAGCAATAAATATTCTTAGAACAAATAAAGTTCCTTTTATTATTGCAATGAATAAAATCGACATGCTTAATTTTTACTCTTCAAAAGAAGGAAGTTTTTTAGCAAATCTTGCAAATCAAAACGAAAACACAAAACAATTACTTGATGAAAAATTATATATTATGGTTGGAAAAATTTTCGAACAAGGATTTGAAAGTGAAAGATTTGATAGGTGTGAATTTGGAAAACAAATTCCAATTGTTCCTTGTTCTGCAAAAACAAAAGAAGGACTGCCTGAAATATTAACTTTACTTTCAGGATTATCACAAAAATATTTAGAAAATAAATTAACTCTCACTGGAGAAGAAAAAGCAAAAGGTGCTGTTCTTGAAGCAAAAGAAGAAAAGGGTCTAGGAAAAACAATTGACGTTGTTTTATACGAAGGAAAACTACAAGTAAATGATGAAATTGCTGTTATTGGAAAACATGGAATTATTAGAACAAAAATTAGAGTACTATTACAACCAAAACCTTTACAAGAAATGATGGATACTAAAGATAAATTTGTAAGTGTTAAAGAAGTAATTTCAGCAAGCGGAGTAAAGATTACTGCCCCTGGACTTGATGATGTTTTAGTAGGTTCTACTTTAATACAAGTAAGAGAAGAAAATGATATTATTGAACTTAAAAAAGAAATACAAGAAAATTCATTTAAAGCAGACCATGTTGGTTTAATCGTAAAAGCTGATGCTATTGGTTCTCTTGAAGCAATCGTGAGTTTATTTAGACAAAATGAAATTACAATAAAAAAAGCTGATGTTGGAAATGTTTCTCGAAAAGATGTTATGGAAGCTGCAGGAATTGCTTGTGAAGACCCATTTTTAGGAACTGTTATTGCGTTTAATGTTAATGTTGAAAAAGATGCAGAAAAAGAAGCTAATTTGCGAGATATTAGAATTTTTAGTGACCGTGTAATTTACAAATTAATTGATGATTATAAAGAATGGGTAAAAAAAAGTAAACAAGATGAAAAAGACAAAAGTATGAGTTGTTTAGTACTACCTGTAAAATTTAAAGTTATAAAATTATTTAGAAATAATAAACCAGCAATTATTGGAGTACAAGTGCTTGAAGGTAGACTTAAAGAAGGCTGGAAAGTAATGAATGAAAAAGGCGAAATTATTGGAAAAATAACAGGAATGGAAAGTGAAGGAGAAAAAGTAAAAGAAATAAAAAAAGATGATGAAGTTGCAATTTCAATTGATGATGGAAATATTGGAAAAAATTTGTTTAACGGGGACGTGTTATATTCATGTATTCCTGCAAAACAATATTGTGAATTAAACAAATATATGGATGAATTTAGTGAAAATGAACGAAATTTACTTAACACTATAAGAAAAACACAAATGCAAGATGATGAAAAATAAATCATGAAAAAAAATGAATAAAAAAACCATAAAATAAAAAAAATAAATTATGAAAAAAATATGAAAAGAAAAAAATTGATAAAAAAAGGAGATAAATGATATTTACAAAATTTTGTTAGAAAGTAAAAAATTATTTTTTAATAAAATATTTATTTTGTAATAAACCGAGGTGAAAAAATGAAATTTGTAGTAAGTACAAAGTCTGGAAAGGCGTATAGCACAGCATCAGATAACGATCTATTCGTTGGTAAAAAAATCGGCGCAATAGTAAAATTAGATGAACTTGGCTTAACTGGCTTTGAAGCAGTAATTACAGGCGGAAGCGATAAACAAGGTTTCCCAATGTACAAATCCGTACCAGGATTGGCACGGAAGAGTATTTTTACTGCCAAAGGCCTTGGGTTTAAGTTAGGAAGAAAAGGAGAAAGAAAAAGACACACTGTTCGTGGAAACACAATTAGTAGTGAAATTTCTCAAGTAAATATAGCAATAACAAAAGATGGACCTAAAAAAATAGAATCAATTTTAGGAAAACCTGAAGATGTTGCAAAAAATGCTGAAGAAGAAATGTCAGCAAAAGAACGTGCATTAAAACTTGCAGCAGAAACAGCTGGAAGTGAAGAATTTGGTGACGCTCCAACAAAGAAAAACAGACATTAAAAAAAAGAATTAGTGGGGGGATTAAAATGGTTTCCCCCATTTTATATTTATATAAAAACAATTAAAAAAAATGGATTAAGTGAAAAAAATGGTTAAAACTACTAAAGAAGTAAAGGCAAAAGTACCAAAAGAAAAGGTTACTAAGGCAAAAAAAGAAAAAATGCCTGTTGAGAAAAAAACAAAACCACAAAAAGAAACTTCAGCAACAAAAGTAGTAAAAAATTTACAACCAGAAATTAATATTGGGATGATTGGTCACGTTGATCATGGTAAAACATCACTTACAAAAGCACTAACTGGAACTTGGACTGATACACACAGTGAAGAATTAAAACGTGGAATTTCAATAAGACTTGGTTATGCAGATGCACATTTTTATAAATTAAAAACTCAAGGAGAAGAAATATATTCTACTAATCCAAAAGATGGAGAAATAATAACCCAGCGAATTGTTAGTTTTGTTGATGCTCCCGGACACGAAACACTTATGACAACAATGCTCTCTGGAGCAGCACTTATGAAAGGAGCTGTTCTTGTTGTGGCTGCAAACGAAAAATGCCCTCAACCAAGAACTATTGAACATTTAATGGCACTTAAATTTGCAGGTGTAAAAAATATTGTTGTTGCACAAAACAAAATTGATCTTGTTGAAAAAGATAAACTACTTGAAAATTATAAAAAAATTCAAGAATTTTTAAAAGAATACGGATATGAAAATTCACCAATAATTCCAACATCAGCTAATTTTGGAGCAAATATTGACTTACTTATTGGAGCAATAGAAACACATATTGTTACACCAAAATATGATCTTGATAAACCACTAAAAATGTTTATTGCAAGAAGTTTTGATGTTAACAAACCAGGAACTGAAATTGCAAAAATGAAAGGAGCAATTCTTGGAGGAAGTATTTCACAAGGTTGTGTAAAAGTTGGTGATGAACTTGAACTTGTACCAGCATTAAAAGACAAAACTATTGTAAAAGTATTATCTATTTCAACAAACCTTGGACCTGTGCAAGAAGCACACCCTGGTGGACTTATGGCTATTGGAACAGATCTTGATCCAAGCATTGCACAAAATGATCAACTAAGAGGAAAAATACTTGCAAAAGTTGATTCACTACCAGTGCCAACAAAACAAATCAAAGTAAGAGTACATATGTTTGAAAGAATGGTTGATTTTAATCCAAAAGATTTTGAAGTTAAAATTAACGAACCACTTGTTTTAACCCTTGGAACAAACACAGGAATTGGATTTGTTAGTGGTGTAAAAAAAGATGAAATTGATATTAATTTAAAAAATGAAGAAGCAATTGAAGTTGGCGAAAAAATTGCTATTAGTAAAAATATTAATAACCAATGGAGACTTGTTGCATATGGAGAAGTTATCTAAAATCAAAGTAATGCTTGATACCAATTTTTTGTTAACAATGATAAGGTACAAGATACATGCACTTGATGAAATTAAATCCCAAATTCCGACTGAATTTTTTGTTCTTAGTGGAGTTCTTGGAGAAATGAACGCACTTGGAAAAAATGATAAGAAAATAAGAACAGAAGTTGCAATTGCAAAAGAAATAATAAATAAAAACAACGTTAAAATTATTGAGAGCACAATGGAAAATGTTGACAATGAATTAATCCAGTTAAGTAGTGATTATGTAATTGCAACAAACGACAAGGCACTTCGAATAAAAGTGAAGCAAAATGGTGGAAAAACCATTTTTGTTAAAAAATTGACCCTTGTTGATGTTGCCGAAATAATGGATTAGTATCATTTTTAAATGTATTTATGGAAAATTACTTGGTGGTGAGCACATGTTTTATAAAGCGAAAATAAATGACAAAGTTAGAGTTCCTCCTAAAAAACTTGGAACCAAAATCAAACAATCTCTACTTGAGATTTGTAAAGAAGACTATGAAGGACGAATAGAACCTGGAATAGGAGTTATTATTGCAATTACTGGAATTGGAAGTATTGGAGAAGGACACATTATACCTGGAGACGGGGCTGCGTATTATGAAGCAGAAATAGAAATGCTTACTTATAAACCAATGATTCATGAAATAGTAAGAGGAACAATTACAGAAGCAACAGAATTTGGTGCATTCGTAAGAGTTGGACCTGTTGAAGGATTAATACACGTAAGTCAATTAATGGATGATTTTATTAATTATGACGCAAAATTACCTGGATTTGTTGGTAAAAAAACTGAGAAAAAAATAATTCCAGAAGATAATGTTTTAGCAAAAGTTGTAACAATTTCAATGAAAGGAGACACATCAAATTCAAAAATTGGATTAACAATGAGACAACCCTCACTTGGAAAACTTGAATGGGCTGCAATCGATGCAAAAAAAGATGAAAAACCAAAAAAAGAAACTAAGGAAAAAATTGTAAAAAAATAATATTTAGGTGAAATTATGAATAATGAAAAAGCTTGTAGAGATTGTAGATACTTAGTTGCTGAAGGCGACAAGTGTCCTAATTGTCAAGGAAATAATTTTACAACATTTTGGAGAGGATATGTTGTTATATTAAATTCAGAAGAAAGTGAAATTGCAAAAAAAATGGGAATTACTACAAACGGAAAGTTTGCATTAAGATTAAGTAGGTGAATAACATGGAATTAAAAATCATAAAAAACGAAAAAAATGAAGTTCTAGGTCGAAGCGAAATAACTGCAGAAGTAAACCAAGAAACAATACCTTCAAGAGAAGAAGTAACAACTAATCTTGCTGCACAATTAAGTGTGAGTAAAGACAAAATTATTGTCCATAAAATTGCAAATGACTTTGGAAAATCAACAAAAAAAATTTCTGCTAAAATTTATGATACAATAGAAAACATGAACAAAGTAGAAAGAAATTATATGCTTAAACGAAACGAATCAAAAGCTGCACCAAAAGAAGAAGAAAAAGCTGTTGATGAAGTTAAAACTGAAAATAATGAAATTGCACAACAAGCAGTAGAAGAAAAATCAGAAGAAACTAAAGAAGAAAAAAAGAAAGACGGTGAAAATTAATGGCTGAAGAAAAAAAAGTAGTAAAAATAAAAAAATCAGCACAATATGAAGTTGTTGACGGAACAGTTAAAAGAAAAACCAAATTTTGTCCAAAATGTGGGCCTGGTGTATTCATGGCATCACACAAAGATAGATTTGCGTGTGGAAACTGCGGATACCACGAAAAAAAATAAATTTTAACTAGATAAGAGCAATCTTATCTAAAAAATTCTTTTTTTACAACTAACTTTTAACAAAAAAAATTATCAAATTAAAATAACCAATAATTAAAATACTCAAGAAGCATTTTATTATTATGAATTTATTAATAATTTTATTTTTTTTAGTGCCTTTATTTTATTATAGACTTCGCGGAATTTCTTGGGAAATTATAAAAAAAGAATTACTTGTGCATAATAAAAGTTTTAAAACAGAAATTATTGGAGGAGTAAAATTATTTGGTTTACTTTTAATTGGGTTTTTTATAATTGCTTTGGCACTATCTTTATTTCAAGGAGTTACTGGAATAGAAATTAATGACATGGATAAAGTTGATAGTATTGTTAGTGAAGAAATTACAACTAATTTATTAAATTTTGTATTTGTTTTAGCAATTGGTTTATTTGCTGAAGAATTCTTTTTTAGAGCATTTTTAGTGAAAAAAACCGGGCCCCTCATTTCAACAATTATTTTTTCAATATTTCACATTGGATATGGATCAATTTCAGAAATAGTAGGAGTGTTTTTTTTAGGATTAATTTTAGCTTACTGGTTTACAAAACACAAATCAATCGTACAAAATTATATTGGACATGTGTTGTATGATATTGTTGCAATTTTACTTTATGTTTTAATTTGATTAATTAAAAATAAATTATTTTATTATCACCGGCATCGAACCCCAGAGATGTTTATAACCAAAAGACCTCAAGAGTTATTAGGAAAGCTTAAATATATAGCGGGCTATATTATGAATATGACAACAATTAGTGCGGATGTAACTTCACAAATGCTAAAGTGGGCTGATTCAAAAGTGAAAAAAGGGATGTACAAGAGCAGAAGCGAAATGATAAGAAGATTATTTCGTGAAAAAATGGAGCAAGAAGAAGCGTTTATGATGTCACACGAGTCGCTCAAAAAGGCCTGGGAAAATGAAGATAATAAATATTGGGAAAGCTTTCTTACAAAAGAAGAGAATGCGAGGCTCCAATGCAACAAGGAGATATAATCCTAATCATGTTCCCTTTTTCAAATTTAAAGGATTATAAAGTCAGACCAGCAATTTTGATTTCTGGAAATAATATGGCTCACCTTGAGGATAAATGGTTTTGCCCAATCACAAGCAAACCTGGCCAAGACAAAATAAAGCTAGAAGGATTTGTTACTAGGGGACACTTAGATAAAGAAAGCTTTGCTAAACCAACTGTTGTCGCAACAATAAATCAATCACGAATTATAAAACAAATTGGGAAAATTGCCCCAGAAAAATTAGCTGAATTAATACAAAAAATTAAAGCTAATTTAGAATAATTTTATTAATACAATAAACAAACATATAAATTATAATTCTTATTCAATTTACTTATGAAATGCCTTTCTATAGAATCAACCGCTCACACATTTGGGACAGCAATAGTTGATGATAAGTGTAATATTCTTGCAAATGAACGTGATATGTTAACAACAAAAGAAGGCGGGCTTATTCCTCGTGAACTTGCGGAGCACCACTATTCTATTGCACCAAAAATTATTTCACAAGCTTTAGAAAAAGCTAATCTTTCAATGAAAGATATTGATCTTATTGCATATTCACAAGGACCTGGAATTGGAAATGCACTTAGGTGCGGAGCAGTAACTGCAAGACAACTCTCACTACTACATAACATTCCTTTTATTGGAGTGAACCATTGTATTGCACATATTGAAATTGGAAGAAAACTTTGTGATGCAAATGATCCAGTAATGCTTTACGCTTCTGGAGCAAATACTCAAATAATTTGTTTTGAAAATGATTATTATCGTGTTTTTGGAGAAACACTTGATACTGGAATTGGAAATTTTCTTGATACTTTTGGAAGAAAAATAGGAATGGGTTTTCCAGCAGGACCAAAACTTAGCGAAATTTATTACAAAGGAAAAAACTTAATTGAATTACCTTATACTGTAAAAGGAATGGACCTTGCTTTTAGTGGACTTTTAACAAGTGCTCTTGAAAAATATAAAAAAATTCAAGAAGAAAAAATTCCAAAAAAAGATAAAACCCAAAAAGAATATGACCTTATTTATTCAACAATGCATTACGCTTTTGCAATGCTCACTGAAGTTACGGAAAGAGCCCTTGCCCATACTGGTAAAAAGCAAGTAATTCTTGGCGGAGGAGTTGGTTGCTCTAAACCTTTGCAAGAAATGGTTTCTAAAATGTGTAAGGAACGCGGAGCAAAACTTTTTATCCCACCTAATTCTGTAATGGTTGATAACGCTGCAATGATTGCATGGACAGGAATTTTAATGCACCAAAGCGGAGATAAAACTTCTATTAACAATTCAAAAATTTTGCCAAAACAAAGAACTGATGATGTAAAAATAAATTGGCGTTAGAAAAACTTTTCTTTGTTAAAAAAGTGAAATATTGGAATACTTAATGCGAATAAAATTATTCCAAATATTATTTGAGGAAGTGTTATTCCAAGAACTGTTATTGGACTCCAGTATTGTGTTAGAAACATTGCAAGACAAAATATTGCTCCAAGTAATGCTAGCACTGGCATTCTTCCAATATTTATTGGAGAGAGAACACTTTTTGGTAATTTTTTTTCTTTAAATCTTATTACAACAAGAGAAATATTTACTGCAAAAAACATCAAAAATGTACACATTGTTGTAAGTGAACCAAGTACTTCAAGTTTTCCAATAGAAACAAACGCAAGCGCAATTAGAGTGGCTATTATTATTGCAAAATAAGGAGTTTTTGTTTTAGAGTGACAAACTGAAAGAACTTTTGGAAGTAATTTTTGTTCTGCTAAACCATAAATTAAACGCGAACCAACAATAAGTAAAATTAATGCTGTGTTAAATGTTGCAAATAATGCAATTAATGAAAGCCAAAAACCAAATCCTGGCATAATGGCAGTTTCTGCTACAAGTGCTAAAGGACCATTTGTTAGTGTATTATTTACATTTCCTGCTTCTACAAGTGCAGCAGGAGACACAACGCTTACTGCGACTATACTTACTAGCACATAGATGATTGTTGAAATAAGTAATGCTAAAATAATCGCTTTTGGTATGTTTTTTTGTGAATCTTTTACTTCTTCTGCAATATTTGCTATGTCTTCAAAGCCAATAAACGCAAAGAAAATTAGTGCTGCGCTTGAAAGTAATGCTGGAATTAATGCTACTCCGCTTTCACCATTAATACCAATTGTTAAATCGGGCAACCCATGTTGTGAAATAAAAATAAAACCAAAAATAATAATTAAAATTAAACCAAAAGCTTCAATAAAAGTAAATAAATTATTTAATTTTACACTTTCTTGTATACCAATAAAATTAATTATTGCACAAACAATTATTACACCAAAAGCAACAAGCACAGGGGCAATTGGAAAAAATAATTTAAAGTAAGTTGCAAATCCCCACGCAACAGTACTTGCAGAAAATATTGCTCCACAAAACGCTAAAAATCCAATAAAAAAAGAAATATATTTACTATTAAATGCGTTCATTACAAAAAATGATTCTGCACTTGCGCGACTAAATCTTGAAGAAAGTTCTGCGTATGAAAATGCTGTTAGTGAAGCTATTATTGCTGCGATAATAAAAGAAGCCCACAATGCATTCCCACTTATACCTGCACTTGCTCCAATAAGAGCATAAATTCCTGCTCCAAGAATTACTCCAACACCATAAATAACGGCTTGTCTTAATGAAACACTTCGCTCTAACATATTTTTCACATTACAAAATTCATAATTTAAATAAACCTAATTTTTAATTATTTTTTACGTTTTACTATTTTTCTTTTTTTTATTTTAATTGTTCCGCTTTTTCTATTTGTGATTCTTGCAAGAGTTGTTAATCTTTCTGCGGGCAAAATTCTTTTTATTATTGGGTCTGAGTAAGCTGATTCTCTAAATGCTCTTGTTTGAGAAAAAATGTATAATCCAAATGCAATAAAAGCTACAAATGCAATAAAATTAAATGGAAATGGAACTTTGCTAAGTCCTGGAAATTCAAGCTCTGGGTCTAAATAAAACCCTATTGAAAGTGCAATTATTATTGCAAAAACAAATTCAAATATAAGTAAAACAATTATTGGTTTGTCCATTCCAAAAAACTTTTGTTTTGCAGTACCAAAAACTAACTTTGAAAATTCAACATGTACTTTTTTAACACGCGCATCTTTCATTGCAATTGCAAAATACATTATTATTAAAGTTAAAATTGATGCAATAAACCATAAAATATTTTGTGGCAGAATTATGTTATTAAAAAGTGTTATTGTTCCATTAACTTCAGCTATCCCTAAAAAATGGAAAAATTGAAATAGTATCAAAAATAAAACAATGACTTCTTCTATTACAAAACTAAAAGCCATTTTTCGTGAAGAAAAAATTAAATCATTCTTTTTTTTCATATACTACTAATGAAAACCAAATATATAAATCTAACCAGTTGAAACAAAACAGTACAAATATTCAAATTAAAACAATTAAATTAAACTTATTACTTAAAACCAACAAATTAAACTTATTAATTAAAATAAATTTATTTAAGTCTTAAAAAGGCTTTAACTAAAGAACCAACTATTGCTACTATTCCTGCGTTAATTAAAAATAGTGAAATTGTACCTTCAAAAGTACCAACGTATGAAAGACATGCTCCACTTACTCCACCAATAAGAACTGTGGTTGTGAATTTGTCAACATTAAACTTTTCGTGTTTTCCATCTTTATCTTTATGAGAATATGCTTGGATGTAACCTGAAAGAGCAACTGCGAGCCCTGCTAGAATACCCATTTCAATTTCTATTGGTAAAATTGTTATCATAAGGATACTTTGGGCATTAAAATATTTAATCGTTTGTTTTTTGGGTTTCAACAACATTTTGTTTTTCTTCTTGAATTATTACTTCTTTTAAACCCATAAAACTAAATGGTGGGCTTTTAGTATCTTTTAACGAATTTTCGTAAATTGAATAATCTTTAAATTCAAATGAATGCATTATATTTTCTGTTGTTGCAACACTTATACAAAAAACTCCAAAAAGTAATATTATTAACATTAAAACTTTCATCCTAACACCTCTATTGTTTCACAATCACAAATATTTGAACAAGCTAAGAAAGAACCCCATTTGCTTTTTTTAAGAACAAGACGAGAACCACAATTTGAACAATTCAAATTGTTTGAGTTTTCTTTTAAATTAAGTATTTGATCTATTTCATCATCAAACAAAAGCGCACCTTTTGTTTTATTACTAGCTAGCTTTGGATTGTTTATTTTTTCATTAATTAAATTTAAATTACTTATTCCTTCATTAATTCCTTTTGATTTCTTTAGTAATTCATCCACTAATAAAGAATCAATAATTCTGCCTTCTTCTTTATCTAATTCTTTTTCAAGGATTCTAAGGTCGCTTGCCACTTCACTTAGCTCCCAAAAACGCTTACGCGTAACTTTAACTCCGCAAAAATTATACATTTATTTCAACTCCCAAATTGTGCCGACTTATGTCATACTAAATCTTTTTTTGTGCTGGGAAAAAAGTTCTCTAAAAATAAAACTAAATAGTTAACTTCTAAAAAAAATATTTTTTTCTTCTCACCAAAAAAATATTTAGAAATTTACTAAATTGATTTATTTGCTCACCACAATTGTCGAATTTTCAACAATTTTATTAAATTGGCTCGTTTCACGCGCCAAAAAGAAATTCTTTCCATTACAAGACTATGAAATGTTAGATTGATTAATAAAGCTTTCTTCAAAATTGTGTGAAGTTTTCTTCACATCAACAAAAAATTTTTTGTACAACTTATTTTAAAAAAATTATTTATTTTTTTGCCCTTGCTTGCGCTTCTTTAATGTATTTTGCACCAGTAAGAAGTTGTAATAGTTCTTCATGCGTATGGACATCTAAAAGATCCCCTCTAACATTACCATGTGATCTTAAATCACCAATTGCTTTTGTAAGCTCGGCAATTGAAAGTTTTTCTAACTCTTTACCTAGCAACTCATGATTTGATTTTTTATGTAATTGAATAATTCTAATAAATGGAGTTACCGTTGGAGATTTCTTTTTATATAATTTAGAAGGTCTATTATTGCGAGGCATAATAGAAGTGCACATTTAATAAATATAAATCTTTTTATCGAAAAGATTAAAAGAACATATGAAATTATATTCATACTAATAGATAATATTTTTAAGAGGTGAATATAATGAACGATAAAACAAAAACACACCCATTACAAGATGAAAGTGAACTTGTAAAAGAATTAAATTGCGATGAGCTTTGTATTATTTCAACTAAAAAAGAACAAAGCAAGCAAGTAAAAAATAAAAAGAAACAACTTGCTGAGGGCGAAATGTATGATAAAGTGTGCCCGCCCTGCAAATGAAAACTATTTAATGGAGAATGAGAATAATTATTTATATGAAAAAAAAATATTATTCCCTTGATGAAATACCAAAAACATTCTTTAAGGATTTAAAAAAACAAGTGAGAACATCAAGTGGAAGAGTAACATTTATTGTTCATCCATTTTGGGTTGAAAATAAATCAGCATTCAATAGAGAACTTTATGAAGAATACAAAAAA
>CAZVWD010000014.1:11140-13058 GCA_964630715.1 uncultured archaeon | reverse complement strand
TTTCACAAGATTATATTGATCGCGCAAAAGATGCAATTGACAGAGCCGAAAAAGAACTTGAAATAACTGATCTTGATGAAGTAATAAGAATGTCATTTTATGTACAACTTGGCGAGGCAAAACGAAGTGTTGAACTTTCACAAATATATCTTGATCAAAATTATCTTTATTCGGCAGCAAATTATTCATTTAATGCACATGTTGTTGCAGGAACAATAGAAGTAATTGCAACAAGTCCATCACTTCTTTCTTCAACTTCAAAAATATTGTCTTTAAAAATAAATGATTTAAAAAGTGAAATTAATTCACTAAAAGAAGAAATGGATTTTATCCCAATTGATAAATTTGAGTGGTTAATCGGGGCTCAACAAAGAATAGCTTATGCAGAAAATGCGCTTACAAATGTTGATGAAAATGTTTCTTTTGCAAATGAAGGGGAAGAACAAATTATTCAAATTTCAAAAATAAGAGAATTTATTTCAGCAGAACAATGGTTTATTGTGGCAGTAGATTTTTTTAATGAAGCAAAAAGAAGTGATCAATTAAGATATGTAAATTATTCTGAAGAATTTGGTTTGTCAACAAATGCAAAAATTGGGGCTGTTGAACAAATATTAAATGATGCAAATATAACTGATGCAACAAAGGCAGAATCTCAACGAAGACTTAATTCCGCAAAAATTTCTTTTAAAAATGGATTTTATTATGCTGCAATGTATGATGCTTATTTTGCTCAAGCATTTTTAACTTCTGAAATAAAAAGACTTTCTTTAAATGAGCAAGAAATTGAACAAGCTGTAATTGATTTGCGAAATAATTCAAAGTTTGAATCTTTATGGTCAAATGTATTTTTTGATCATGGGGTATTTTATATTGAAAATTCAAAGTTTGAGGATGAACTTGGTCGTGCAAATGTAAAAACAACAATGATAAGTACATCTCATGATTTATTAACGCTTTCAAGTAAAATTGAAGATATTTATAATATTGTTAAAAGTGATATAATAAAATCAGACCTCAAAATGTATACTTCTTTAACTGTTTCAAAAGATAGTGGGATAGATGCGGGCTGGAGTTATACTAGGGATGATTCAATAGAAATTTACTTAGGGCTTTTAGCAATTTTGTTATTGATGCTTCTTGCAATGTTAATTATTGTTGGGTTTAAATCAAGTAGGTCTCGAACATTTAGTAATTTTTCACGCGCTGATAAAATTGACACTTTGTTAAATAGACTTGATAAAGCATTATCTGTAAAAAAAATTAATGAAGCGGAATATTTCTTTTTGAAAAAGAAATATGAAGATGAATACAATCATGTGAAGGATTCTCGTGCAAAAAGATCAAAAATAACTCTTAATCTTGATGAATCAAAAGCAAAACTTTCAGCACTACAAAAAGGATTGAAAGATTTAAAGAAACATTATAAATCCGGTTTGATAATTCCTGAAGATTATGAAAAACATTTAATTGATGTAAATAAAGAAATGCTTGAAGTAAAAGAAAATATTTACAACTATGAACTTGAATTACATAAGGCAAGACTAAATAGAAGAACTGAAAATAAAAATATGAAAAAAGAATTTTCTTATTGTGGTAAACCTAATAAATTTGCATTCAAAAAAGATGATTCAAATAAAGAAATTTTTAAAAAAGAAAATTTAAGTAAAAAAATAAATAAAAAAGAAAATCCAAAAAAATCTTTAAATAATTTAAAAGATTCTGAATTTAATGTAAAAGGAACAGAAGAATTGGCTGTTGAAGAAGAAAAAGAAGAAAAACAAGAATCAATTGAAAGGAAAAGTTTACTAAAACAATTCAAAGAAAAATTTAGTAAAAAGAAATAAATATTTTTAGTGTTAACACAGTATTTTTATAAAAAACAAAATTCACTCTATTCTTTTTTTTTATTTGTGTT
>CAZVWD010000014.1:0-11040 GCA_964630715.1 uncultured archaeon | reverse complement strand
TTGTTAATTGTTTTTGTGTTTTGTTAATTGTTTTTGTGTTTTGTTAATTGTTTTTGTGTTTTGTTAATTGTTTTTTTATTAGTTCTGCAACTTCAACAGTTGCACAAGCAAAAACATACATCCAAGTAAAAGTAACAAAAAATTCAACTGGGAGAAAACCACAAGCACACACTTCTTTTCCTACTTGACAATATCCTTCTATACAACTTAAATCAAAATAACTTGGTGTTAATGTAATGAGAAATATTGCAAGTAAAATTAGTTTTGCTTTTGTCATTTTAAGTAAATCAAAAAGAACCATAAATAAATTAATGGTGCTTTATCTTTTAAAATGAATTTAATTTGTTTAATATTAATTTTTTTGGTTTAAAGTTTAAAATAGTAGATTGGAGTTTCTTTTAGCTTGCTAAATTGTTCTTTAATTTGAGTCCAATTACTGAACTATGTTCTTTGTTAAGTGCAACTCCAACAATTTGGTTTGCTTTTTTAGTAATAGTATCGTTGTGGGTGATAGCAATAAATTGACTTTTTTCTGCAATTTTAGCAATTAAGTTACCCATCTTAAGCGAATTTTCCTTGTCAAGTGCTGCATCGGCTTCATCAAACGCATAGAATGGGGCTGGAGAGTAAAGTTGTATTGCAAACATAAACGCAAGAGCAGTAAGTGTTTTTTCTCCCCCACTCATTGAATCAATATTTTGTAATTTTCCACCCTTTGGTTTTGCATCAATTATAAGTCCACTTTCAAGAGGATTATCAGGGTTAGTTAAATCAAGTAATCCTTCACCATTAAAAAATTTAGCAAACATATCACTAAAGTTATGGTTGATTTCATTAAAACATTCCATAAATACATTTGTTCTTTTAACATCAATCTTATCAATCATATCAAGAACAGCCATTCTTTCTTCATCAAGTTTTCCTGATTTTTGTGTAATTTCATCAACTTCTTTTTTTAATTCATTAAAATTATCAACGGCCTTAAGATTCACAGCACCAATATCATTAAGTCTTTTTTCAACCTCAATATTTCTTGATTTTAATTCTTCAATTGTTTTTCCGCCAAGTTTTTCAACACCTTCAAATTGTTTTGCTTCTTCTTCAAGATCACCTTGTTTTACTTCAAGTTTACTTCTTTCAATATTAAACTCGTTTATTCTATCATTTGCTCTTTTTGCTTTGCCAGAATCAACACTTATTTCTAAATCAATTTTGTCAATTTTTTTATCTAAAATATCTTTTTCTTTAATAACAGTTTCATTTTCTTTTTTTGCATCAGTAAGTTCTTTTTCTTTGTTGTTTATTTCTTGTTCCATTTGTTCAACAATTGGTTTTTTTTCATTGATTTCTTTAGTGTTTTGTTTAATTTCATTTTCAAGTTCTGCATTTTCTATTAAAATTGATTCTTCTTTTGAATTAATTGAATTTAATTGCATTTTTAATTCACTAATTTCTGTCCCTACCAAAGAATTGTTATGTATAAGAAGCTCTTGTTTTCCAGAAATCTTTGTAAATTCTTCAAAAATATTTTCTTCTCTCATGCGTTTTAAATTTTCGCGAGTCTTTTCTCGAGTAGTAATTAATTGTTTTAATTTCTCATCATAACTATTTTTCTTTGACAATTGTGCTTGGAAAGTTCGGGGGTCAAGCTCTTGGTTAGTAACCTTTATTTTTTCATTAATTTCAACTAATTTTTGTTCAATATCTGCAATTTGAGTAATTTCCATTTCAAGTTTTTGAATAGTAGTTTCTTTTTCTTTTAAATCAACCAAGTTTTGTTTTAATTCTTTTATTTTTTCAACAAGTTTTGTAATATTGTGATCATTTTCATTAATTATTTTATTTTTTTGTTCAAGTAATTGTTTCTTTTTATCCTTATCAATGCTTGCGTCACAAACAGGGCATTTTGAAATTTCTTTTTCAAGTTCCTTGGTTGCTTTCTCTTCTTGTTTATTAATAGCATTTAAAGTACTAAGCAAATCATTTTTTTCTTCAATTTCAGATTCTTCTTCAACAATTTTTTTACTAATTTCTTTTCCGCCAAGTTTTTCAACTTCACTTTTTTTACTATTAAGCTCATTTTTTTTATTAGTTAATTTTTCTTTTTCAGCTGTTAATTCAGATAATGTTTTTTCATTGTAAGCTTTTTGTTTGTTCCATTGTTTTTCAAACACTTCTAAATCAAAAAGTTCTTTTCGTAAATCTTCAACAGCTTTATTTTTTTCATCAAGTTCATTTTCAATTTGTTTTAATTCAACATTTTTTTGTGAAACAATTTTTTCAAGATCTTCTTTTTTTCCAGAAATTTCTTTTAATTCTTTATCATTTTGTTTGTTTTTTTCTTCAAGAGATTTTAGCTTTTCTTCAATTTCTTTTTTTTCTTTTTTAGATTTATCAAAAACCTCATTGTTTGATTTAACGCGTTCTTTGTTTTTTGTAACTTCCTTTTCCTTAGTTTCGATTCTATCTTTTTCAAGTGCAAGTAAACCTTTTTTTGACTCATATGCTTTTCCAATTTTGTTATAAATATCTTCAGAACCTTTCATTGCAATAGTTCCAAGTTCTTTAGTTTTTTGTTTTGCATCGGTTAATTCTTTTTTCAAATTTTCTATATTTGTTTCAAGTTCTTCTTTTTGTTTTTCAACATTTTTTTTCTCAGTATCAAGTTCATTAATCCGTTTTTCAATAGAATATAGTTCTTTTGAAATTATTGTGTTTTTGATTTGTTTTCTTTCTTTTTCAAGTTCAGTATATTCTCTAGCTGAATTCATTTCATTTTCGATATCTTCTAAAAAATTGTTTCGTTCATTAAGTATAATCAAAGCTTCTTTTATTCTAGATTCAACCTTGTTTAATTCTTTAATTGCTTCATCTTTCTTTTCATCAAATTCACTTAAACCCGCAATATTATCAATTATGGCTCTTCTTTCCATTGAAGACATGTTAACAACTTTTGTAATATCTCCTTGAGTTACAATATTGTGTCCGGTAATATCAATCCCAAGGTCTACAAGAAGTGAATTTATTTCATTTAAAGTAGTTCTTTTTTCATTTAATCTATAAATACTTTTTCCTTGTTTATCAATCATTCTACTTATTTCAAAAGTTTCTTTATTATCTTTAATTGTTAAGTCAACTTTTGCATAATTTTCTTTACAATTATTATTTACAAGATCTGTTAGTTTTCCTGCACGAAGAGTTTTAAGCGAAGTTATTCCAAGAACAAATAATAATGCATCAAGAACATTACTTTTTCCACTGCCATTTGAACCAACAATTGAAGTAAAACCTTTCCCGATAGGTATCTCTGCTTTTTTAAAAGATTTAAAATTTTTTAATGTTAATTTTACTAGGCTAGTCATTATTCTCACTTATTAAAATAATAATAAGAAATGCCCAAACCAAAGAAAGTCATTCCAATAATATCTGATATTGCTTCAAAAATAAAGCTCATATCAAGTAATAAACCAATATTTGTTAGAACAATTATTATTATTGCTGAAATAATCAAAGTAATTATTATGTACAAAAATGCATTTATGAATTTGTCATTTGTAAATTCCCAACTTGCTTTAACAGCTTCTCGAATATTATTGCCGTCTATTGCTGGTAAAACAAAACCAAGTTTTGTTAAATAAATACTAAAAATTACTAGTAATATAATTGGTAAAACAATTATTGCTAAAATTCCATTAATTGATTCTGGTAAAATAGAATATAAAAAATTAAATATTAATTGTATTATTGCAAGTGAAATAAAACTTAAAAATAAGACAAGTAATGCAAAGAATGTTAAGAAAAAAGCTTTTCCAAAATTACTGTATGAGTTATTTATTGAATCAAATATTTTTTCTCCTTTTGCAAAATTAACAAGTGCAATAAACCCTAAAATTGTAATAAATAAAACAATAAACATTGAAATTAACATAACTGCAATTTCAAAAGAATATCTGTTTAAAACAATATAAAAAAAATCACTCGTCATGAAAGTTTCGTAATAAATTAACATTTCTGCAAGAGGTCTTTCAAGAACAAAGCTAGTAAAGTTGGTTGAAACGCGAGCTACAATAACTGCTATTAACATTGGTAAAAGAACCAATGGGTTGAATATAATTGATTTTGTTGTTTTTTCTAAAGAACTAATAATCATCTGCTTCACCTGTGTGATAATATTAAGTATTTCTCCTTTAAATTACTTACTACTTCATTTGTTTATATAATTAATCTCAAATTTCTAGGTAATTTAAATTTTTTAAAAGCTCATTGATACCTTTTAAAAGCTTTGCTTGCAATTTTTTCTTATAATGGTGAGCAAATTATGAACGTACCTAAAGAAAAGAGATTACATTGTAAAAAGTGCAATAAGCACACAAAACACAAGTTAAAAGAGTTCAAATCTGGAAAAGGGCGAACTTTAGCTACTGGTAACGTTAGACACGAAAAGAACACAGCTCATGGTTATGGTGGAAGATACAAATATGTTGCCACTGTTAAAAAGCAAAACAAAACACCTGCATTTGTTGCAGAATGTGTTGATTGTGGCGCAAAAATACCTTATTCACTTGAAAAGAGAATGAAGAAAGTTACACAAAACTAGTTTTGTTGTTATTTTTTCTCTAATTTTTTATATTTTTTAATTATTTTTGTTTTTAAGGTCTACCTTAAATTATTAATTTAAAACGACTATTTTTTATTTCTGTTTTTATATAATTTTATTATGACTTTTAATAATTCAATATTGATTATTTTAAAACAAAATAATGGGCTTGATTTTAATGAGTTATTTTCAATAACTTCATCAAGATATAATAATCAAAAATCAGCATATGCTTCTCTCTGTCGTGCTTTAAAAAATTTAGAATCACAAGGACAAATAAAAAAGAAAGACAATCAAATTTTTGTTACTGATAAAGGTCTTGCAAGTATTCAATTTGAAATGAAAGAAAAACTTGTTTTAAAGTTAAATGAACAATTAAAAAATCCACTTGGTAATATTGAAGAGTTAGTTCAATTACTTATTGTTTTTACCGAACGTGCAAATGAAAGTCGTGATTTATTACAAAATGCCCGAGAAAATTCTTCTTTTACAATAAAAGATATTAGTGAGTTACAAGAACGTATTGAAGAAAGAAAAGATTTGTTATCAAAAATGGCTTCTCTTATTGGAGTTCAAGAAGAACGTTTACGAGAACTTGATTTTAATGATAAAATTATAATGGCTTTTGATGAAGTATTTGTGAACAAAGCCATAAAATTTCTTGGTAATGATAGGTTAATTGTTGAAACTCGTGATAATGAATTGCTCAAAAAAATTCCTGATCTCTTTAAAAAAAATGATTCAATAATTGTCGAAGGTGACTTTGTAAAAGATATTTTTGAAATACTTTTAAGTGAACCTTTTGCAAAAATGGTTATTTATTTGCCACAAATAAAATGTGTTATGTATAATGGAAAGGTAAATTGTTTTGGAGCATTTTCAAAAATAAAAGAATTTGAAAAAATAAAATAAATATTTTAATAAAATATTATTTAAATTAAAATTAATCCTGAATCAATTTTCCATTAATTCCATCAATTTTAATTGTTCTTTCTTCACCAGTTTTCTTTTTTAGAACTCCTTCCCAAACCGGTAAAAATAATTGAGTAATTTCTTTTATTGTCACATTGTGCCAAATTTTCTTTATTAATTCAGCAGCATCTTTTTCTTTAATTTTTGGTTCAAGCATAGGAATACTTTCAACTTCAATAATTGGTCTTTTTCCAATACTAGCCATAATAGTATGAAGTGGGCTAGGTGGCAGGTCAAACTCTTTCTTTAAAGAATAAACAATTGTTTCTTTTATTTTTTCAACGCGAATCAAATCTTTTTTAGCTAAACTTTCAAGAATTCTTTTAGCATTTCCTTCTTCCATTGCAAGTCCTTTTGCAAGTGTTGGTAAATCTATTTTTCGATTTAATAATTTAACTGTTGCAACTTCACTTTCATTTAAATCAAGTAAGTCACCAAGACCATTACTTTCTTTTAATTGTCCATTAGTATCATGAATAAATTCTTTTGATAAAGAATTAATGTATGCTTCTCCAATTTGATAAGCATCTTTTTGAGAAAAATAATTAAATTTCAATCTATAAATAATTCCATATTTTAAATTTAATCGATCAAGAATTTCTTCTTCACCAAACAAACCAAATTTCTTTTTCAACCTGTATTTTACAAGAAGTAATCTTGCACTTGCTTCATCTATTTCATTTTTTAGCGCAGTTAATTCAATATTTTCTTCATATTCTGTTTCAATTTCATCATCGCCAAAAGCTTGTTTTTTAACAGGCGTTTTAACTTCAGTTTTTTGTTCATCTTCATCTAAATTTTCTGGTTGCTCATCATCTTCACTTTCTTCTTCTGAATTTGCCTCTTCCTCACGTCGTGCTTCTTCTTCTGCTTTTTTAATTGCCAAAAGCTCTGCCTCTCTTTCCGCTTGCTCTTCTTCTAAAACTCCTGTTGCATAAACTCTGTCTTCATCATATTTAATTCCTTGTTCATCAAACATTTCTTTTATTCTTTCAATAGGTAATTTTTTCTTATAAGTATCTTCCAAGGTTTCAATTATTTGTGCTAGGCCGTCAAGTTTTAAACTTGGGTCTTTTTCAAGTTTCTTTAAAATAATTCTCATAGTTAATGCTTCAACTTCTTCTTGACTTAAATCATGTTTAACTTCAATAGTTTCAGCATCACGACCTTCGTGCTGACTCATTCTTGGACGAATATTCATTACAAATGCTCGTGCAGTAGTTTCTTGTCTGTCCCCAGTAAGAGCAGTTCCTACTGGAAGTGTTTTGATAAAATTAGGTTTTTTGTATTGTCCTGGAATAATTGCAGGGGTTCTTTTTTGAATTGCTTTAACATCATCATCAAAAACTAATTTATGTGCCATTATAACATCAAGCTGACTTAAAACTCTTGAATCAATTGCACTTGGTTGCTGTGTAGCAAAAACTAAAGAAAGTCCTGGTCTTCTTCCTTGTTTTACATATTCAACAATTGCTTTACTTGCAGGAGTTTTAGAATTTCCTCCTGGGATTAATGTGTGTGCTTCATCAATAAAAAGCCAAGTTGGAGGAACATTAATTTCAACAGGATCATCATCATCATTGTCAAATTTACCTGCAGCTTCTCTTCTTGTACTTAATTTTCTTGCAGAAAGTAATCTTCTTGAAATAATTCCAATAACAAGAGCACTAACAGTATCGTCTAAAAAACTTGTATCAAGAATAGTCATTTGTCCTGCTCGTGAGAGTAAACTCAAGGGTGTTCCGCTTTCGTCAAATATTCCCCAACTTTTTGAAGCATCAAAACGTGAAACAACAGCTCTAATAGATTCTTGTTTGTATCCTTTATCTTTATCATTTAATTCTGAATCAAGATCAAGACAATCAATCATATCTTGAATTGAAAAAGTTTGTTCTTTTCCTCTCACAACTTTTGGATTATCTCCTTTTGTTGTGTAACCAGTTTTTACTTTTTCAAGAACTTTGTCAAGCAATAATCCTGTTGGAGAAAATCTATCCATCCCAAAAGTTAACGCCCAATCTTCAGCTGTTAAAAGAGAAGGTTGTATTGAAAAAGTTGCATCAAAAGTTGATTTTGGAACTTGACTTTTCATTCCAACTGGAATGAATACTTTAGTATTGTTAAGTCCTTTAGGAAGCATGTCCCATTCTGCTAAAAGTTCAAGTTCTTTTTCATCCTTGTTTGGGTGTTTCATTGACCAAAATACTCCGATTGGGTCTACTACAACAATTCCAACATTTTTATTTTTAAGTGCAAGTTCTTCTGCAAGTACTCCTAAAACATAAGATTTTCCTGAACCTCTTGCACCACAAACAAATACAACGTGTGGATTAAGTCCATCAAGATAAATTGGAGTATTTCTCATTTCGTCTTCTCCAACTCTTCCAAGGTGTAGCCCGCCTTCTTCACCATATTTTTTTAGAATACTTTTCTTTCGACCAATATAAGCGTGTCCTGTTTCTTCATGTATTAAAAAATTAATTTGTGGTTTTATATTTGTTGGAATTTCTTTTTTTGTAACTTCTGGTGCATGACTTATTTTTTCTGCTTCTTTTTCAAATCCCCAAGTATTTGGGAAAGCATCATCTTTAGTAATTCCTTCTTCATGAATTCCTTGTTCTTTTAATAATGATTCGGCTAGTAGGTCTTCGTCTTCTTTTACAATTTTATTAGCTTTATTTTTTATAACATTTTTAACAATATTTTTTTCGATTGGGCTCATTTTCAAATTTTTCTTTTTTTCTTCTACTTCTTCTTCATTTTTTTCAAAATTAACTTTTAAATTTAATTTGCCACTAACTTCTGTTGCTTTTTTAACAACAGCTTCTTCATCTTCATTTAAAATATTATTTTTCATTCCACTTGCAATACTTTTTGCAAGACCATCATTAACTTGCTTATTAAAATCACTTCTCTTTTTACCAAATCTTGTATCAAGTCGTTTAGCTATTTCATCATCTTTATTTTTTTTAATTTCTTTAATTTGTTCACTATCTAAAAATAATTCTGGCTCGCTTGAATCTTTTTCTTCATCAATAATTTCATCCTCGTCATCATCTTCATCAAGAGTATCATTTTTACTTTCTGCATTTTTAGTTGCTTGTGCTTTTTTAGCAGCCATTTCTTTCATGAATTCATCGTCGTCATCTTCATCATTTATTTCGTCAGAATTATTATTCTCAATAGCTTTATTGTTTTCATTTAATTCAGAACTTTCCTTTTTTAATTTCTCTTCAAGTTCGCTAGCCTTTTCTTGCATTCGCTTACGAGCCGCTTTTTTTTCTTCATCCGCACCAAAAACATCATCAAAAATGTCTTCGCTAGTATCAACACTCTTCTCAACAGTGTTGTAAATTGAATCTTTTTCATCAGTCATTTGCTCACTTTTTGCTTTAGTTCTGTAATTAGAAGGCTTTTTTGGTTTAAATACTTTTCTTAATTCCCAAAAAATTACTAAAAAACACGAAAAATTCGCTTTGAATTTTCAAGAGTAATATATTTAAACAGAATGATAATAAATTTTATTGTGTTGGGAGTTAACATTGCATTAGCATAGCTTTTGCAGTGCGTTGTGCGAACAACGAGGAGATGAGTCATACTGCTTGCAGTTCCCTGGCTTATCTCTTTTACGAAAAACTTTTTTTAAAACACACTTTTTTTAAAATATTATTTTAGTTTTATAATTCTTTTGTTCTTTTTATAATGTAATGGATATGAAAATAAATTGCAATGATGAAAAATTAATTCCTTCTTATGCTCATAATATGGATGCTGCATTTGATTTACGAGCAAGTGGAGATTTTGTAATTGATCTTGATACTGAAAAAAAAGAAGTTACACTTGATTTTTATGAATTAAAACCACAAGAAAGAATACTAGTTAAAACAGGTCTAAAAATTGCTTTGCCACAAAATTGTTACGCTTCAATTCGAGATAGAAGCGGACTTGCTTTTAAGAACGGAATCACAACACAAGGTGGAGTAATTGATTTTGAATACCGTGGAGAAATTGGAGTAATCTTACTAAACACTTCTAGCAAAGTTTTTAAAATTGAAAAATATGATAGAATTGCTCAAATGATAATACAACAATTTGTTCATGTTAATTTGGTTCCTGTTGATGAGCTTGATGAAACTACTAGGTCCAGTGATGGGTTTGGCTCAACTGGGCTTAAATAAATCTACTTTTAATTTAAATTTAAAAAACAAATAAGGCCTTTGACGGGGTAGTTGTGACTTTTTTCCAGTGCAAATCTTTAAAAATAATCTCTCGCTCAATTATTCTGCGGAGATGGCGGAGCGGTCAAACGCGCCCGGCTTGAGACCTGGCTCTTCTTTTAAAAAAGAAAAGCTAAGTTACCAAAAGAAAATATGGACTATCTTCACTATGTTCGATAGCCCGTTTGGTAAACCAGTCTAGTTACCGGGTTCCTTTCGGAACGGGGGTTCAAATCCCTCTCTTCGCGTAGATTTCTAGAATATGCATCGGACGATTTTTGGGATAAAACTCAAAAATTACCTTTACTCTAATAAGTTCTAACAACTATAAAATACTTTCTAAAAACAAGTTCAACTCGTAAAACAACGAGTAAATAATTTATTTTTAAATCCCAAAATTAAACAAATAATATTTTTTGATAATCAATTATAATTTTTTAGACATCTTAAAACAATAAATTCTAAATAACTTTTGTTATGTATATTCTAGGTGATTTTATATGAATGAATTAACAAAATTAATAAAAGAAATTTGTAAAGAAGATGGAATAAACTTTGAAGAATTCAAAGAAAAAATGTTAAAAGAAAATCAAAATAATTACTCAAATAAATTCTCGTTTTCAGAAGTAATAAATGGAAATTCAAACTACTTAATTAGTCAATTAAGAAAAGATATTGACAAACCAAAACTTCGTTCAGGCGCGCAAATAAGAATAAACACATTACAAACATTGTGCGAATTAATGGAATTAAACAATAAAAAATTAGACCATTTAGAACAATTATTATTAAATTTAAATAATAAGCTTTAATTCATCAATTAAATTTGGTGTAAAGGCTAATTTGGGCTTTATTTTATTATTGGCCTATATTTGGTGTGAGGTTCTTCTCGATGAATTAGTCTTTTTTATTACTTATTGATAGCCGGTAGTCTTTTTCTACTAGGTTGCCGAGTTTGATTTCGTCTTTGTTTACTAGTGAGTTTAGTTTTGGGTAGCTTAGTATGCATAGTTCTTCGTATTTTCCTAGTTCTTTTAGTTTTTGTTCTAGTTTGTCTTTGTTTTTGTATACTATTTTTTCGTATTCTTTTACGCTTATTGTTTTGTTTGAACCGTATACTTTGTCGATTTCTTGTTGTACTGCAAATGCAATTAATTCTGATTTAATGTCTTCTATTTTTGTGTCGATTTCTTTTTTTGTTGTTGTTAGTTCTGAGTATTTGTCTACTAGTTTTACTACGTCGTTTTCTTTGAA
>CAZVWD010000013.1:0-13175 GCA_964630715.1 uncultured archaeon | reverse complement strand
GTTTGAACATATTTATATTGTGATTTTTAAGGTGTTTTGATGATTTCTCCTGACTTGTGTATTAAGTGTAAAGGAAAACTTTTATGTGGGTTAAAAAGATGTCCTATTCTTGAAAAGAATTCTTCGTCAAAAAAATTTAATTCTAAGATAAAAAATAATTCTTTTGTTGGTGCTTCTCCACCAGGTTTTTTTGTATCGTGGCAAAATTATCCAAAAGTTGCAGTGGCTCCACTTTCAACTCTTATTGAAGACGTTTCTCCAATTTCAGATAAACCTGAAGAGTGGTTTGGTTTGCCTCAAGAACAAATAATTTCTTTTCGTGAATCTCTTCTTAGAAGTTACAAAACAATGCCTGTTTCACAAGCGGCACAGCCAAGTTATGAATTAATGGATTTTCAAGAAGTAGCAATGTCACAAAACTTGGTGGATGTTGAAGTTTCTTTAAAAAAAGCTCCGAGTGCTGAAGCAAAATTTGATTCTTTTTCTGCGCCAATGGGTCCAAGTGCAGAACTTGATAAATTAGCTTTAAATGAAAATACCAAAATTCCTGGAAAAGTTGATAATTATGTTTCTGATACTGATGCATTATCAAACACAGCACTTTTAGATTTGTATGATAGTGGTTTTTCTGTTTCTTATTTAGCAAAAATTCTTTCAAGTGGAGTTTTAGGAATTAAAAAAAATAGAAAACTTGTTCCAACAAGATGGGCATTAGTTGCTTGCTATTCAAACATTTCAAAACATTTTATTGATGATAAAATTAAATATAACCCTGTGATTGACAATTTGAGATTATTTCATTCAAATTATTTAGATAATAATTTTTGGGTTTTATTATTGCCTGGCCCTTGGAGTTTTGAACAACTTGAAGCATGGTTACCGGGAGGTATTTGGACACCTGAAGTAAAAGAGATTCAAATTATGGGTGATTATGAAAGTAATAAAGGAATTAAGGGTTATCCAAAAGAAACTGAGGGTGCTTATTTTGCTTCTCGCTTGGCAGTATCTGAATATTTAAAAGAAGAAAAAAAGCAAGCTGCTGTAATTATTTTTAGAGAAATTGGGACAGGTTATGCTCTACCATTAGGCAGTTGGTTAATCTTAGAATCAGTTAAAAATGCCTTATTACAAGAACCTTTTGAATTTTCATCCAGTGAATTGGCTTTTGAATTTCTTTCTAAGAAACTTGTTGTTCCAATAAATAAATATAAAGAAAAGAGTCAATTATTGAAAGAATTTAATACTCAAAAAAGATTATTCGATTTTTGCTGATGGCAGTAACCAAGTTTTGATATTCGGGTTGTATGTATAAATCTGACAACTTTTCCCGTTTGATTTTCCAATTTTTGTTGTTATTATTTTGGTTTGTTCAAGTATTAATAAATATGGTTTTAATGATCCGTTCCAAGGGCCGCCAAAACTTTTGAGTTTAGCTGCATTTTTTAAGTCATGCCTATTGCCTGTTTCAATTTTTCTCATTGCCAAAATTAATTCTATAAGGGAGGTTTTATTGTTAGGTTTCTTTGGGAAAGCAAAATTTAATATCTGAATCGCTTGTGTAAATGTGTTTGCGGTGTTTGTATATCCGTTTGCATAATCGCGAAGATGGTTATATTTGAATGTGTCTTCTTCGTAGAATTGTAGCCATTGCTTGGCTTCTTTTTGATTAATTTTTCCACTCCATATTCTATAGTAGTTGTCACTCTTGGTTTTCTTTTTTACAAATTTGACATGAGTATTACTGAAAACTTCTGCTAATTCATCAATAATTTGTTTGCTTAAAACACATAGTTCAATCTCATTTTTTATGCCGATTCCAGATTCAAATGTCATAAACCCTTTTGTAAATTCTTGCTTTGACTTGAGGTTAGTATTGGCTATTGGTTTTGGAATAGAAACAATGTTTGTTTTATATCCGTTAGGAAAATAGAGTAAATGGGTTAAATATCTAGCGATTACTTTAGAATGAAAATTTATTTTCCATTCTTGGTTACTAATTTTATTTATTTTATATTTTATTCCAAATAAAACAAATATCCAAGTTTGTAATGTTTTCATGTTTGATAAATAACCTTCGCTGAGCGAGAAATAATTATCTTTAATTGTGCCGTCTGCAGCATGTGCTCCTGCAAGTTTACATAATTCAGGCGAAACAAGTTTAACTGCTGTGTAAATTTTTTCTGGCGGTTGACAAGCTTTTATATATTCAATCTTGTCTTGAAATTCAAATCTCTTATTATATGCGTTACAAAGTTTAAGAAGTTCTCGTAAAAAAACTAAATGATAAAAATCTTTTCTTAAATATACAAGTCTTTCACAAGTAAGTTTGCTAAATCCTAATTTTTTTGAAAAATGTTCAGAAAGATTTTGTTTAGTCCAACCATCATTTATTAAATTTTTTATATATTCGCCAATTTCTTCTTTTAATTTTGTTCCTGACACAACAATACACTTTTTTGGAGTATTATCTAATTTATCATCATGTAATAAAAAAAGGTCAAGTTTCATTAGAGATTTGATTTTTTTATGTTTATAATCGCTTTGGAAGTTCTGTGCCGGTGTTGTTTTCATAACAACACCTCATCAAGAATTTCATCATCGAAATGAGAATAATTCTCAAGAACCCAAAGTTCTCGTGAATCTAACTCTTCAGGACAATTTCTAACCATTTCTTTTACACATTTGATTTCTTCCTTATTTGGAAGTTGAATTTCATAAACCATTATTATCGCCTCCACGAAAAATTTTTTCATGAAAATTTAAATCGGCTTTGGAGGCATTAAATACTTTAGCGCTAGCGACCTCAAAAGGGAAAGTTTTAAGCTGAGAAAGCCGCTAAATAAAAGGAAAAAATTTTGGAGGCGATTAGACAGACATTAACAAGAAATATTTAGAAAAGGGATTTGTATAAAAGAATATTAAGTGTTGTGTTTTTTTTTATATGAGTGCGTGTGCTATTTTTTCTATCCTTTCAGCGTAGTCTTTTTTGATAATATTCCAAGATTGTTCAATTGTTTGCCCAGATATTGATGATGGTAATTTTTTTCCATCTACAAGGTGTAGTTTGTCTTCAAAGATAGTAAATCGGACTACTCCATCAGTGGATATAGCTAGAACTGGTAGATGATTTTTTTTCGTAACTTCTTGGACCAAGTCTTTCTTGAATGCATCCTCTCTGCCATGTTGTGTAAACATATTATGAGTGGGTAATAGCAAACGCTGATTGATTTCCTTTAATAACTTCACTAATTCAGTAACTGCAACCGTATGTCTTTGCATTTTGTGTAATTGTTCTATTCGAGATGATGGTACTGCTTCGTGCCAGTTTGTATTTGTTCGTTTTTCAGCTGCCGCTTTGTTATGATTATGCCGTGGTATGTTATTCATATGTAATCTAACTGCTGACAATTATTTATATCTTTCACTAAATTATATTTAACAAACTTGAAACAGACACTAGGTGAGAGAAAACGTTCGACATGCGTTATGTGAAGTTCCTTTTGAATTTTCAACAATTGATTTAGCAATAGAATTTTTGTCAAAAAAATTAAAAGTTCCTTTCAAACAATATAAAGAAAAATCAAATTTAATAAAACATTTCAAAACGCAAACAAGAATTTCTCAATGGTTTTGATTATTTGGGTCAGTACGTTCTCGTGAATAAATATTAAGTAATTCATGTCCAAATATTTTTAGGAATTGGTAGGTGTATTTTTCTGTGCCAAATATATCATCAAGCATATTTATTTCATCAGCAATTTCAATTTCTTGAGGTGTTAAATTTTCATGTTCAAATATTTCTTCAAGTTTATTTTGCATTGCTAAATTAAGTGTTGGGCCCAAAGTTTTATTTTCAAGCATTCTATTTAATTGGTGTGCTAGGTTTTCATGATTTGCACGAAGTTGTGTTTCACCAAGTGCATTTCTCATTGCGTGTGGGATTAATCTTTTTGTTGTTAAAAATTTTGTTGTACGTTTTGATTTTGGGAGTGCAAATAGTCTTCTTTTTTCTTTAGAAAATATTTTGCGAATAAATTCTGGGTTTCGTTGAATTCTAACCATATGATATATTTGAATATTTAGGTTATTAATATGCTCTTATAAATGATTTTTGAGGATTGTTTTTAATTCCTCATAATTTTCTGCACATTCAAGTGATTCTTGCTTTTTCAAAGCTTCACATCCGCGAAAAATAATTCCTTTTCCTGCTTCCTTAAGCATTGAAAGATCATTAAAAGAGTCGCCAATTGCAATAGTTTGCATTCCTGCATCGTGAAATCGTTTTATCATTTCAATTTTACCATCCGCTTCTCTTAATTTATAACCAGTAATTTTTCCATCATTATTAATTTCAAGAGTGTTTGCAAACATACAAGGATAACCAAGTTTTTCCATTAAATGAGTAATATATTCATAAAAAGTTCCTGTTAGAATAACTACTTGTGCATGTTCGCGAAGCCATGCAATAAATTCGGGAGCACCTTTTAAGGGTTTCATTGTTTTAACAACATCTTTAATTTCATTTATTCCAAAATTATTTTTTTCTAAAACACTAAGTCTCATTTGCATTAATTTATTATAATCAGGTTCATCACGTGTTGTTTTCATTAACTGTGGGATATTTGTTGCTCTTGAAAATTCTTGCCAAAACTCCGGAAGAAGAACGCCTTCAAGGTCAAGACATACTAATTTCATATTCCTCACTGTTTATGTTTCATAAATTGGGCAAGTAAAGCTTCTATTTGTATTCTCTCACTTGCGCCTTCAACAATTCTAAAATCATATTCGCCAATAACATCAACTAATTCAATTTTATCTTTGTCAGGCAATTGTTCTTTTGAAAGACTCATTGTTTCACGAAATAATTGTTTAATAATATCTTCTCCGCTCATACCATATTCATACATTAAATCATCAAGTTTTTTTCTTGCTTCTAAAAATTTGCCATCAATTGCTAGTAGTATCATTTCTTGTACTTGTTCAGGTCGTGCTCTTGAAGATACACTATAAACAGTTTCTTCATCTATTTTTGAATTTAAACTTGAACAAGCTTGCAGGATATTTATTGCTTTTCTCATGTCTCCTTGACAAACATAATTAACTGCAGTTTTAGCTGCTTCATCAATTGTTAAATTTTCTTTTTTAGCAACACTTTCAATATGTTTTGCAATGTCTTCTCCGTTTAATGGTTTGAATCTATAAACAACACATCTTGATTGCAAGGGTTCAATTATTTTTGAAGAATAATTACATGATAAAATAAATCTACATGTTTTTGTGTATTTTTCCATTGTTCTTCTTAGTGCTTGTTGTGCATCTTGTGTTAGAGCATCACATTCATCAAGAAAAATTATTTTAAAATTTGAGTCAAATGCTAAAGTTCTTGCAAAATCTTTGATAGTATTTCTTACAACATCAATTCCACGGTCATCACTTGCGTTTAGTTCTAAGAAGTTTTGAGAAAAATTACTTCCAAACATTTCTCTTGCCATTGCAATTGAAGAAGAAGTTTTTCCGGTTCCTGCAGGCCCTGAAAATAATAAATTTGGTATATTTTGTATATCTACGTAACTTTGTAATCTTTTTGTTATTTCTTCATGTCCCATTACATCTTTTAGTGTATTTGGTCTGTATTTTTCTACCCATGGTAATTCTTGAGCCATAAACAAAATAAAACAAGTAAAGGTTAAAAGCTCTACTCTAACTCTAAATTCTGACTAATACCTAATCCTTAAAAACTTATTATTATTCTACTTATGTTATGGATTTGTCCGGAAAAGATTTTGTAAAATTTACTATTGCTTTTGGAATTATTGCTTTTGTAATAATGTGGTTTTTAGGTGGGGCTTGTACATCTTTATTTGTAGCTCCAAGTGAAGTAGGTTCAGTTTGTATGTCACAATCATTACTTTCAGGACTGCGAAATGTTCCAATAATTGGATTATTTATTCCTTATAATGAATGGGTTTCACTAATGTATTGGTTTGCGCCAATTGCTGGATTTGTTTTTGCGTTTTTTGCAATAAAATGGTGGAATAGTTATTTTGAAACAAAAGAAGCGTCAAGTTTTTGGGTTGTTTTAGTAATACTATTGATTTTACTTGGTGGATATTATGTTAATTTAAGTTGGTATTATGGCGAAGCTGCAACACTTAATTCAAGAAATGGTGTTAAAGTAGGATTATATTTTTGTTTTGATAATGATGCAAGTATTTGTAATGAAACAACAAATAAATTAAACCAAGAATATATTGCTCAAGCTCAAAGAAATCAATCAACAAATGTGACTCAACTGATAATGGTTAATTATTGGGCAGAACTGCGAGAAAGTATTTTGTTAACTTTCCTTCTCGGAGCAATTGCTGGTTGGTTCCCATCATTTATAAAAAACAGAACCCACAAAAATAAATAAAAAATAATTTTCCTAATTCAATATATTTTTTTTTAATTTTAATTTAATGTAGTGATGATATGCAAAAGTTTTTTGTTGAAGGTTATGGTTGTTCTCTTAATATTGGAGAAACTGAACAAATTTCTGGATTTTTACAAAAACATGGTTTTGTTAAAACTGAGTCAATAAAAACTGCAGATATTATTATTGTAAATACTTGTTCTGTAAAAATGGTAACAGAACAAAGAATGCTTTCACGGATACAATTTTTACTTGCAAATAAAAAAAAGAGTGCAAAATTAATTATTACTGGTTGTTTAGCCAAAACAAATAATTCTCAAATACAAAATATTTCAAAAGAATTAATTGTTCTTGATACAAAACTTGAATCCTTAGCAAAAGTTTTGAATTTAAAAGAAGAAAAGTTTTCTCCAATGATAATTGAAGAACAAAGTCAACAAAATGTTTCAATAATACCAATTAGTGTTGGGTGTGTTGGAAATTGTACTTATTGTGCAACAAAACTTGCAAGAGGAAATTTACATTCATATTCAATTGAAGAAATAAATAATTCCTTTAAAAGAGCACTTGCAAAGAGTAAAGAAATTTGGATTACTTCTCAAGACCTTGGATGTTATGGTTTTGACACAGGTCATTATTTGCCAGAGTTAATAAAAAAATTACTCGAAAATAAAGGTGAGTATAGAATTAGGTTAGGTATGATGAATCCAATTCATTTTAAAAAAATACAAAAAGAATTGATGCCATTATTTAGTGACGAGCGGTTATACAAGTTTTTACATTTGCCTGTGCAATCAGGGTCAGAGAGTATACTTAAAGCAATGAATCGTGGCAAAGTAGAAGATTTTACAAATGCGGTAAATTATGCTAGAAAAAAAGTTCCGAAAATTAGAATTGCAACAGATATTATTGTTGGTTTTCCTGGTGAAACAAAAAAGGATTTTAATGATTCTATTAACTTAATAAAAAAAGTTCGTCCAGGGGTTGTTAATATTTCTAGATTTGGAAAAAGAAAAGGGACAATTGCGGCTAAATTAAAAAATCAATTAACTGAAAAAGAAAAAAAAGAAAGAAGTAAAGAATTAGCTTTAGTTGTTAGACAAATTCTTCTGCAAGATAATATGAAATTAATTGGACAAGAAGGAATTGCTTTAGTTTCTCAAAAAGCTAGTAAAAATGGGTATGTTGCTCGAACCAATACTTATGCTCAAGTGATAGTAAATGAGGGTTTTGGCGAGTTTATTAATGTGAAAATAACTCATGCTTCGTCTAATTTTTTCAAAGGTTTAAAATTAAGCTGATTTTTAAACTTTTTTTAATCTAATTATATCATGATTAAGTTAGTTCTTAACAGGGCAATTGAAGAATACAAAAATAACATCAAAGTTATGTTGGTTTTTGGAGTGTTATTTGTTTTTGTTATTTTATTTTTATTCTTTCAACAATTCTTTTTTTCTTCAGGAACAGTTTTCTTAACTTATAATGAATCAATCCTTTCAATTATTGGTTTATTGCCGGGTTTAATATTTTTGTATGCATTTTCTTTTTTTGTTTCATTAACCGTGTATTCAATAAAAAGAGATGTTCAAAAAATGACATTCGATATTTATTGGAATGAATTAATGAAAAATGCTGCTGTAAAAATATTTTTGTTTTATTTTTTCTTAGCAATAATAATTTATTTTATTTCTCTTATTGGGTTATATTTTGGATTTGTATTAATCACAGCAGTAATTGCTTTCATAATTTCAGCATTATTAATTTATGTTCCTCAAAGTATTGTGCTTGATGAATCAAATTTAAAAGAAGCAATAAAAGAAAGCATAATTTTTTTCATTAATAATTTTGTGCTAAGCATTGCAATAATATTAATTGGAGCAATAATTTTAGGAGTAATACTTTGTATTGAATTTATTTTAGAACTAGTTGGTTTACCTGGGACAATAGTTTCGTTTGTTTTAGTTTTAATTTTCTTAGTTCCTTTTATTGAACAAACAAAATCATATGCTTTTGTTTTAAAGTTTAATTTAATTAAACAAACTGAAGTTTTGAGTGCGGAAATGAAACCAAAACCAGTTGTAAAAATTAATGCAGTTAGACTCCACGAAAAAGTTAAGGGTGGAAAACTTTAATATTTTAATAATAAAAAAATTAAAATCTTTTTGTTTAAATTTTTCCAATAAATTCTATTTGTTTTACTTTTTTATCAAGTAATTCATAAGCTTCTTTTAATACGCTAGTTTTTCCTGTAAAACAACATTTTTTTGAGTTTAAACATTCTTCAAATCCAAGAACTTCGTGTGAATATATTGGTTTTCCTGTTTTTTTCTCAAATATTTTTCGTACGTTATCATCACTTAAACCAAATAACAAACAATCATCAAATGTTTTTGATAAAAATCTGTATGTTTTGCTAGCAAATTCAGTTGCTTTTTTGTCTGGGAAATTTTGGTGTAACAAGAGTAAATTAGTTAGTCCAATTCCAGTTTTCATATTGTTAATTTCAAAATCTTTTAAATAATTCTTTGCATTTAATTCTTCTTTTTTTATTTCTCTTAATTTGTTTATTTCAAGGGAAAGATTTGTTAAATTTGAAAAGAATTTATCTTCATCTTTGCATTCAGCCATTTTTTCAAGATTTATATTAATAAATAAATCAATTCCTTTGCTTGGAGAAAACAATTTGTTGTTTTGTGGAAAGTATTCTTCTTCAATATTATTTAATATTAAAAAATTTTTATCCTTTTGATCAATTAATTTAAGACAATATTTTGAATCAACAGTTACTATGCTATGAGAGTCATTAAGTAGGTGGTTTGATATTCCTACTGCGTTTAATCTATTTTCTGAGAATTCATCAAGGTATGTGGGGGTAAATAATTCAAGTGAATTTACAAATCCTTGTTTTGGAATTTTTAGCATCTCAGAAATGAATTTAGCTGTTTTCTTTGATTGTAATTCATTTTTAATAAATCCTCCACTAACAAATGTGAGTCCACATAAATTTGGGGGTAAGAAAAAATAAGGTTTATTTTGTACTAGGTTTTTTATATTTCTTATAATTGTTTTATCAAGAGTGGATTCTTTTTTTGAAATAAATGTGTTTGAGTATGCTCTTGTTGAAAAACCACTCAGATCTTCAATATTAATTATTCCTTGGTAATGTTTTTCTCTGATTTTTTTTGGTATTATTGAAAGTAAAGTAAATTCTTTAGTACTTTCATTTGCGTAAGGTTGTTCTAAGATTTTTTTCTTAATATCATATATTGGTTCTCCGACACGCGTGTATTGATTTCTAATATCTTCAAAACCATAATTAGTTAATTTTGCATTTACAAGCTCACGTATTATTGCAGGGGTTAGGAACTCAATTTTAGAATCTTTAATTTGATTTTCAATATCAAGAGTAATTTTTTCAGCAACACTTCTTGAAAGCGTTGTTTCTTTTAATAAAGATTGAATTATGTGTCCGCGATTAAAATTTTGGATTGTTTCTTTTGTTGTATAAACTTTCATTTTACTAAATGCTTCATATACTTGTGCAGCTTCTGGGTCAAGTTGTTGTAACATATTTAATGCATTTTTTCTAAGTAAATTTTCATTATTACTATTTAACTGGGTTAATTCTTTTATTATTTTTGTAATTGTCCAAGTAGATGCATTAGCTTCTTGCATTTCTTTTGCAATAAGTTGAATTTTTTCTTCAATTAGTTCCAATCTATCAACACCATACAAATTTGCCTTCGAAACGCTTAAATCCTAACCTGTAAAAAAACAAACTTTGAAAAATAAATTTATATACTTATTTTAGTTTAATATCCTAAGTAGAGAATTAGTTTTTTGAAGGAAAAGAGGGTAATTTATTTGGAAGCAAAACTTGACAAGATTGATCATATCATTTTAGAAGCCCTTTTGCAAGATGGTCGTGCTAGTTTTTCAGCAATTGCGCGTGAAACTAATTTAACAGATGTTGCAATAAAAAAAAGAGTTGAATCACTTAAGAGAAGAAATATTATTTCAGGGATTAGTGTTGATCTTAATTACAAATCACTTGGTTATGAAAACCCAATTTTTGTTCAAATAAGAAGTGAAGTATCAAAAAACAAGGATATTATAAAAAAACTTAATGGTATGGATTTTGTTTTAGAACTTTATCAAGTTCTTGGTGAATATAATTTAATTGCAAAATTAATTGTTCCAAACCTTGAAACTGCTGAAAAATTTATTTCTCAACTTGGTTTAATTGATGGTATAATTGATATTAAAACAATGGTTGTTTTAAGCGAACTTAAAAAAACAGCTACTCTTCCGGCAAAAACTCTTCAAAACAAGATTTAACGTCTTCTGTGTTTCCATAAATCTTTTGCAAGTTTTTGGCGAGTTGCTTTGTTGAATATATTAAAATCTATAAAATTCATGTGTTTAAATAATAAATTTTTGTCGCGTTTATCAAGTTGTATGAGTCGTTTGGTGCTTGGGTTTGGTCGCACAATCCTTATTTCTGGAAAAGTTTCTTTAACATGTCTTAAAATTCGTGTTTCAATTAAAGACGCTACTCCTGTTTTTATAAATAATTTATTTTGGGGCTCATAATTTGATCCTATTGGATTAAAATGTTTAAATGTTAAAATACCTTCAAAAATATTAAGTTCAACACGGCCTATACGTGCTTGTTCAAATCCCCCTTTTTTAATAATTTCACGAATTGTGGGGTTTGTTATAAATAATGCTCCACGTTCTCCTATTCCTAAATCAATTGTATAACTAATTTTTTGTCCGGATTTATGGGGGGTGATTATGAGGCCATTCCAAGTTTTCATATAATGTACTTTTAGTACCTTGAGTTTATAATTATTTATTAATTTGTTATTTGTATGCAACTAATTATTTCAGAAAAAGCTATTGCTGGTGAGCGAATTGCTTCACTTCTTGCCGATGGTGGGGTAAAACAAAATTCTGTTCTTGGAGCACGTGTTTTTGATTTTAATTGGGGAGGGGTAGAAACAAGAGTAATTCCTCTTCGTGGACACATAAGTGATGTTGAATTTCCAAAATCATTTTCAAGTTGGTCGCAAGTTCCACTAGAAGATTTAATTAATGCAAAAGTTATTTATTCAAAAAAAGAATTTAGAATAATTGATTGTTTAAAAAATTCTGCAACAGAAGCAGATAAAATAATTATTGCAACAGATGCTGACCGTGAAGGTGAAGCAATAGGTCTTGAAGCAATTAATTATGCTTTAATGGGAAACAAAAATATAAAAGTTGCACGAGCATATTTTTCTGCAATTACAAAAGAAGATATTACAAAATCATTTGCAAGTCTTGAAAAATTTGATTATAATTTTGCTCACTCCGCAGATGCTCGTCGTGAAATTGATCTTATGTGGGGAGCAGTACTTACAAGATTTATTTCACTTACGTCAGGTCAACTTGGAAAAAACTTTTTAAGTGTTGGAAGAGTTCAAACACCAACTCTTGCGTTAATTGTTGATCGTGAAAAAGAAAGAAATGAATTTAAGAAAAAAAGTTATTGGGAAATTACGGCTGATTGTGAAAAAGATGAAAAATTTAGTGCGTCTCATAAAATAGATAAATTTTGGGACAAAGAAGAAGCTCAAAGGATTGTTGATAAAAAAATAGATGAATTAATTGTAAAAAAAATTGAAACAAAAAAGAAAATTCTAAAACGCCCAGAACCATTTAACACAACAGAATTTCTTCGTTCGGCTGCAAACACAGGGCTTTCTGCAGGTAAATCAATGAGTTTAGCTGAAAGTTTATACCAAAGAGGATTTATTTCATATCCTCGAACGGATAACAAAGCATATCCTAAAACTATTGATTTAAAAGAAATTGTTGTTAAGTTAGGCGGGGTTGATGAACTTGCAAGTGCAGTTAAAAAGGTTTTATCCCAACCAAAAATAATTCCTTCTAAAGGAAAAGAAACAAAGGACCACCCTCCAATTTACCCTGTTATGGGAATTAAAAAAAGTGCATTAAATAAGGATGAATGGAGAGTTTATGAGTTAATTTGTAGACGATTTTTGGCTACACTTTATATTGATGCAGAAACAGAAAATGCTTCTGTTTTGATGATTGGTAGTGATGAAGAATTTGTTGCGCGTGGGCAAATAATTATTGAACCAGGGTGGAAGTCAATTTACACTTATTCAAAATTAAATGAAACAGTATTGCCTGTGTTAAAATCTGGCGATAAAGTAAAAGTTTTAAAAATAAATTTTAGTGAAAAAGAAACACAACCACCAAGTCACTATTCACAAGCTTCATTAATTAAATTAATGGAAACCCACAATCTTGGAACTAAATCAACTCGTCCAAACATTATTCAAAAACTTTATGATAGGAAATATATTGTTGGAAATAAAAGTATTGAGGCAAGTGAAGTTTCTTTCGCAGTAATAAATTCACTTGAAAATAATTGTGATATTGTTACAAAACCTGAAATGACTTCAAATCTTGAAACTCAAATGGATGAAATTGCAGCGGGTAAAAAAACAAAAGAACTTGTTGTTAATGATTCATCAAATAGTTTAAGCAAGATTCTTAAAATACTTCAAACTCAAAAAGAAAAAATACGACAAGAAATAAGAAAATCAAATACTGGTGTGGCAAAAGATGTTATTGGGGTTTGTGACAAATGTAAAACTGGGAATTTAATTTCAAGAAAAGGTAAATCTGGAAAACGGTTTGTTGGGTGTTCAAATTATCCAAAATGTAATAATTCTTATCCTCTTCCTCA
>CAZVWD010000012.1:0-13561 GCA_964630715.1 uncultured archaeon | reverse complement strand
TTTTGGATCTTTTTTTATATAATATAACATTTCATGTACATAAATAAGGTACATTTTAAGTGTTTTTTCAGAGTATCCTGTAATGATTAATTCTTGTTTAAACTCTTTTAAAATTCTTTCAAACTCAACATTTGTTTCTTTTTGGGCAGAAGTAGAATCTTGATTTGCAGGATAACCTTTTTCCATAGTATAGAATGAATTTTGTAATTTATATTATTTTGCTTGTTTTATTTTTTTTAAATTTCTTTGTGTATGGCGGATTCTAGCTAAAAGCAGTCTTTTATATCCAGCAAATATTGATGGAAGATAACGACCTTTTCCCTGTTGAATTGTTCGTTTGAAATGATTTTCTGTTAGTGTAGTTTCTAGCTCTGTGGTTTCCTTCCAACCACGTGGTTTTCCTCCCATAAAATATCTATGGACCATAATTTACCTCATTTTCGTTTCCTAAATTTTGTAACAATTTTTTTTCCATTTAAAATTGAGTCTAATAAACGGACTCTTCGTTGTTGGGTTCTACCTTTTCTTATTGCATTCGCAACTTGTACTGGATTGACTTTACCTGTAGTTAAAGCTTGATTTATTTGTTTTGTTATGTCATCTAATCTAACATTATTATGGTTTTTTGGAGAAATTAATTTGCTCAAATAAGTGTTTTTGTATTTAACACAAAGTCCATTAACTTCTTTTGAAGTAACGCACGAATGATTTAATTCAGTTTTTAATATATTAACAATTTTATTTAATTCGCCCCTAACACAATGTTGGGCATTACACCCATAACCCCGAGCAATCAATTTTTTTGAGAGTTCAAATTTTCGAAGTTTTTCAATAAATGGAACGTATCCATCTACAAAAGGTGTTTGTGTTGAAATAGAAAATTTTCCAGGAAGATGGTGATTTAAAATGTCTAAAAGGGCTTTTTCTTGTTCTGAGTTAATTCCGTGTGCATTTTCATGTATCACACAAAAAAAGTATCTCCTCTTTTACCAGCGGCTTTAATTTGTTTAATCCATTGTTGTAATTTTTTTTCTGGGTCCCCACCATTATATATAAATGGCAAAGTTAAAACATCGATTTGTTTTATTGTGGTTTTTTGGTTTGGCATATTAATTATTGGGATTTGAAATTTATATGTTTTTTGTAATCATTTATAAATTTGATTTTTGAAAGCAAGGTTTTTAAATGCAATAAATATAATTTTATTATGCCTACAAGAAAATTAAAGAAACCAGCAGAAGGGGTAGTAAAACCAATGACTGCCGACATGATTGCATGGAAAAAAGAATTTGATGAAATGGATCTTGAAGCACACAAAGCAAGACTTAAATCACTTGGTTTAGATGATGAAGAGATTGCAGAATTTGAAGAAATGGAAGAAGGTGCACCCCTTGAAGATGAATTATTGTCTGACGGCCCCCTTGGAAAAGAAGAAGATTCAACACAAAATATAAAAAAACCTGTTAAGAAAACAGCAAAAAAAGTTGTAAAAAAATAATTACAATTTTATCTTATTTTTTAATTAATTTTTTTAAAAAGATTATGTGTTTGTTAACACAAAATTATTTTTCAAGATAAATAGTTTGTGTTGGGAATGCAAATTCAATTTTATTTTTTTCAAATTCTTTTTTTATTGTTAAACCAATTTCATCTTTGGCTTTAACCATGTCTGCCCAAGCTCCACTCTTAGTAAAAAACACAACCAAAATATTAAGTGAAGAATTAGCAAATTCATCAAAAGCAATTGTTGGTTCGTCTTCACATAATTTACAATTAATAATTGCATTTTCAATAATTTTTTTTGCCTTTTCTATTTTAGCAATTGGGGTATTATAAGTAACACCAATTTTCCAAACAGTTTTTCGTTTAGGTGCGCTAGAAATATTTGTAACCATTGATTCAGCAATATCACTATTGGGCACAGTAACAAGACGTTTATCTAAATTTCTGATTCTTGTGTGCATTATACTTATTTCTTCAACAGTCCCTACCGTACCGTCATAATCAATAGTGTCTCCAAGTACAAAAGGTCTGCTAAGTAAAATTGTAAGTCCTCCAAAGGCATTTGAAATTGTTTTTTGAGCAGCAAATGCAAATGCAAGTCCACCAATTCCAAGCCCAGCAAGTAAAGTAAAAACATCAAAACCAAAATTATCAAGGGCAATAATTATTGCAAGTATAATAGCTGCTGCTTTTAATAATTTTCCAAGTAATTGAATTAATTGATCATCATATTTTGATTTGGTTTTTCCAGTTAGTGGTGTAATAACTACTTCTAAAATAATATCAATTACCCGAGTCGCAATCCAAGTTATTATTAAAAGAGAAGCAAGTTTTATAATATTATAAAAATAAAAATCAACAGTTGTATCAAAAGTCAAAAATTGATAACCAATTAAAACTCCAAGTATTGTTGCAAATGCTGCTACCGGTTCTTCAAGCAAATCAAGAACTTTATCATCAAGGTCTCCTTGTATTTTACTAGTAATTCTTCTACCAAAACCTTTAGTAAAATAAATTATTGATTTAGCAACTAAAGCGAAAGCAATTATTGTAACAAAAAAGTAAATCCACGTAATTAATGTGTTTCCAAAATAGATTGCGTTTAATAAATCAAGAATCATTTAAGTTCACTAATACCTATTAGTTTTTTAAAGTTAATAAACATTATTATTATGATGGATAAAAAAATTGAAGGAAGAATAATTTTACTTGGGATATCACTCATTTTAATTATCTTAATTATTTTTTGGCCAATTTATTTTTTTGTTTTTTCAGGGATTAAAATAATTTCTTTAGGGATAAATGAGCTAATTTTCTTTGGGATTATTGAATTTGTTTTGGTGTTAATTTTAGTTGGATTTTGGCAAATTTATTCAAGGATTTTTCACATAAAATAAATAAATATTATGTATATTTAATAATATATTTGGTTTTAAAACACATTTAGATAAAATAGATAAGCTTATATATGATGGGAGAGGCATTACTTATGGAGCTAGTTTTAGTTTCAATTTTTTAATGGGGTGAGCTAAATGAGTAATGTTTTATTAGGGTTAGAAGTAGACGAAACAATGCGAGAAAAACTTTTGCAAGAAGAACTTAAAATGCGATCTAAACAACCTGAAGCATGGACAAAAGCAAAGTTTAGAAAATATGCAAACTTTGGTCGAAATAGAGTTAAAGAAACAGATTCTAAGCAATAATTTTGCTTTTATTGATTTTAAATAAATAATTGAGGCTTTTTGCCTCACTATCTATTTTTTTTTATTTAAATTATTTTAAAACTTCAAGTTGGCCCATTTTTCCAGTACTTACTTGTAATTGGCCTTGGTATTCACTAGTCCATCCGTTGGTAATTTTTATTTTACTTCCTTCTTCAACATCTTTACATTGTTCATTCCATAGAGTTAAAGAAACTTCATCTCCAGCTTCGTCTTTTGCAGCACAGCTACAAACTTTTCCACTTCCGTTTGCACTTGCAAATTCTCGAGCTTCTCCCTTTGATACAATTTCTAGTTCTATTTCTTCAACACCCATTCTTGGTTTTAATTCTTTAATAAGCATTATCTCATCTCCTGTTTTATTAATTTTGAAGTAGTAACAATTAAAAGTAGTTCTTTTTTTCGATTAATTGTTTTATTTCTTCAATATTAAATCCTGATTTAGTTTTTTTAGTTAAAAAAATCAAAGTATTTGTTTTTTTGATATTTGGGCATTTTTTAGCCATATTTTTATAAAATCCAGCCAAATCATCACTATTTTTTGTTCTAACCAAAATAATTATCTCATTTTCAATTGTAGTAAAAATATCTTGAATTTGTTTATTTTTTATTATTTTATTAATAATTGTCTCTTGTTTTCCTGGACTTGGTTTTATTATAATAAATGATTTTAAACTCAAATCAATGAAATCATATCCTGTTGGAGTTAATTCAACAGTTTTTTTTATTATTACACGATCTTTCCAAAAGTTATTCCATTTGCTTGAAATAGTATTTCTATGAATAGAATATTTTTTTGCAATTTCTTGTAAGCTAATTTTTGGATTTTGATCCTTTTCACCTAAAATTAAAAGATCAATTTTTTTTAGTTTATATGTTGTTGGATTTTTAATAATTTCAAAATGATTTTTGTATTCCTTATTCATAAAATGTACTTCTGTTTCAAGGATTTCTGGAAAGAATTTTTCAATAATTAAAGTAATACGATTTATATCTTGAACACTAGACCCAATTATTTTAATTCCAAAATCATAATTGCCTGTTATTTGGGCAATAGTGTGTATTTGGTGCATTTTCATTAGTTTGTCTAAAAATTTGTTTTCGTCAAAATTATTCCAATCAATTGAAACAAAAACCCACGCAAATTTTCCTAAATTTATTGTGTTTAAATCAATAATATATCTATTTTTTATAAAATATTTTTCTTCGTTTAATTTAGTTAGAATGTATTCAATTGTTTGTTTGTTTAAATGTAGCTTTTTTTCAATAGAAGTATTATTTGCAAAAAGGCCATCTTGATAAGCATGAGCTAATGTTTTTTTTCTTATTTCAATACACTTTTTCACAAATATATTATGTATTTTAAGTATTTATTACTTTCACAATATTAACTATTAAAAGTTAATAATATTTAATATAATTGCTATTTTTTAGTTAATTGCATAAAATAAAACAGAATTATTGTGCAAACAAAAAATAGATTTAATTAAGTCTGATTGGACAATATTATCAGTGATCAAATGAGGGGTTAAAGATGGAAGAAACAATTTTGATAAAAGGTGTTGCGCTATTTTCAGCGCTTGCTGGTCTTCAACAATGGCTAGTTCAAAATATTACTCCTTTTGATGTTTTGTTTATGGGGTTAATTGTTGCCTTTTTAGTTTCTGTGGAACATGATTACTTCAAATATAAAAGAAAACAAACAACCCTTGGTGAGCCCTCTTTACCCTTAATTAATCAATTTTTTTTAAGAACAGCATAGTTTTATTCTTTTCTAGCACTATTTTTTGTATGGGATTTTTATTTTTAGATATTGAATCTTTTGTTGCACCAGACAATGAACGTTCAGGACTTAACCCACACCATCCAGAAAGCGAGGTTATTGTAATTGCTTATAATTACTATGATTTATTAAAAGCACCAATTGCTTCAGAAATAAAAAAACCTGAATTTTTGTACATTTGGAAAGAATGTGGAGAAAAAGAATTATTAAAACGATTTTATGGTATTTTGGATAAAATTTATGAAAATGACCAATTTTTGAAAATTGTTGGATTTAATCATTTAGCTTATGATTTGCCTTATTTATTTTCAAGAATGCAAAAACACAAAATTGCAAGTGAAATAATTCTTTTTGATTATATTTTTTCAAAAGCAAGACATATTGATTTAGCTCAACTTGGAATGGCTGTTTCAGAAAAAACAAAAAAAGATGAAGATTTTAGGTGCATTTCTCAAAAAGTAATTAATTCATATTTTGACATACCTGTAAAAGAAGCTGATGGAAAAGATGTTTCACGGTTTTATGAAAAGCAAAGATATGATTTAATTGAAAAATATGTCACTGAAGAATTTACTTTTGAAACGCTTTACTTAAGTGTTCTTGATTATTTTATTTTTGTAAATTAAAATATTATTTTATTTTATCTAATTTTTTTAAAAATATTTTTTTTGTAATAAAAAAACTGTCCTAAAAATTGTGTGTTTTTATTTGTGTTTTGGTGCCAAGTATACATAAGAATTGTCATTTATCATTATGTAACTTTACAAAGTATGCCCTTTTTTTGGGTAATGTTTTTATATTACTTTTAACATTCTCTTTTCAAGATGGACCCAACACAAAAAAATTTAGGTGAAAGAATGGATTTGATAAGAGAAGATTTGCTTTGCAAAACACTTGAGTGTGGTGGCAAATGTCTTGAAGACGAATCAACAGCATTTCAAAAAAAATTTCTTTGCCTTGATTTAGATTAATGAAATGATAATTACTCATTTTTAACATTTTTGTTTAGTGATTACTATATGAACTTACTCGTTACTGGCACACCAGGCACTGGAAAAACAACTCTTGCAAAAAATTTAGGAAAAAAACTTAAATTAAAAGTTATTAATGAAAAAGATTTTGCCTTGCAAAATTCACTTGGGTCATTTAATGATGAAAACGAACTTGAAATTCCGCTAAAAGAATTTGAAAAAAAAGCAAATGAATTTCTTAAAAAAAATAAAAATGTTGTATTTGAAGGGCATGTTCTTTGTGAAATGAAGCTTAATGTAGATAAAGTTATTTTAATTAAAATGGATCCTGAACAGCTTGAAATGCGTCTTGAACAAAGATCTTATTCTCCTGAAAAAATAATGGATAATGTTTTTTGTGAAGGGATTGAATATGTAAAAAAGCATTTGTTAAAAAATTACCAAAAAGAGAGTATTATTGAGGTAATTTCAGCATCTACCTCAAAAACAACCCTTGCTAAAGTACTTTTAGCACTAAATGATTGTATTTAAAAACTATTTTAAGACTAAAATTAGTTGGTTGGTATGAAAAAAATTTATTTAGTCCTGTTTATTTTATTTTGTTCTTCGTTTGCTTTAGCTTATGAGTCAAGTCTTGATAATTTTGGTTTTGAACCAATTATTATAAACCAACCAAATAAGGTGGATTGTGTTGATTTAAATATTACTTTACCAGTAAATGAGCTTGAAGAAACAAAAGACCCAATTTTATCAGTTTATGCAGATTTTTTAGGTGAAGAAGGAGACAATTCATATGTAAGTGTTCAAATAAATGATTTAAAAGAAAAAATTCTTTGGCCAGAATCATTTTTTTGTGAAACAGATTGTGTTTCGCGAGTATTTGTTCCAGAATTAAGAAATAATTCAGTTATGGCAAAAATTTGTTTGCGTGCAGGTGGAAAAAGCACAGCAAAATTAACAAATGCAAAAATCGGTTTATATAATTCTCCTATTTTGTCAATTGAAAATATTGCACCTAATGAAATTGTGTTAGGACAACGAGCTCAAATAAAAATAAAAGTTTCAAATGTTGGTTCAAAACCAAGTGATGTATTTGTTCAATTTGTTGCAGAAGACTTACGGGCATTTATTGATATTACAAGTTTTGATATTGTTGAGGGAGATGCAAGTGCATCAACAAAAATAAATGCGAATGAAGAAAAAGAATTTATATTTTATATTAAACCAACCCAAGTAAGTCCATATAATTTACCATCTTCAGTTTTATTTTTTGAAAATATTTTTGGTGAAAAACAAAAAGTTTTTAGTTCACATCCTCAATTGAGTGTAATTGCACAAAATCAAATAGATTTAGTTCTAATTGGTGGAGAATTAAAAGATAATGTGTTTAATTTTAAAGTAAGATTAAAAAATAATTATGCGACTGAGTTTGATGGAAATTTAACAATTTTTCCAATGGATTTAGTTGAACAAAAAACAAATATCTTTTTGCCATCTTTTGGAGAAAAAGAAATTGAATTTTCAACAAGCACTTTGCCCATAGGGAGTTATTCACTAATTGCACAAGTAGATAATAATGCTAGCACATATTTGTCAGAAAGCATATCTTTTGATGTAACTAATAAAAATTATGCTTTTGAAATATTCTTTGCAATTATTGCAGTTATAATAACAATAACAATATTTTTAGCAATTCACTTTGAAAAAATTTAATTTTTTTGATTTTATTTTTTTCAGTTTTATTTTTTTGATTTTATTTGTTTAAATTAATTGTTTAACCAAATTAATCTTCCCATGAATCTAAAACTTGTTTTTGAAGGTCATTTTTATTATTTTTTTTATTTTTAAAATTAAGTTTCAAAACAACTGCGACAACTATAATCAAAATAATTGGAACAAACCATAAAAAATTTATTTGAGCAGGCTGATTTAATGCAAACATCGCGCTAATATAATTGTTTGAATCAATTAGTTCTTTTGATTGGGCTAAGATATTGTTTGGTGTTCCATTATCAATTGCTAAATTGAATTTTTTAATAGTTTCTTTTTTTATTTCATCTTGAGCCATAGTTAATTCTACATTTATTTTTTTTAAACTTATTAATGATTCATCGTTTTTTTCTAAATAAGAGGTTTCATTTTTTTGTTGTAAAATAGAAAGTCTTTGATTTGTTATGGGTAAAATAAATTTTATTTTTAAAAGATCATCAGGTTCAAAGTCTATTTGTTTTTCTAAATCAATTATTAATTTAGAATTAGAATTATATAATTCATCAATTAGTAACAGATTGTTTTGAGTTAGAGTATTTTTTTCTAAATTTAATGTATTTTCTTTTTCATAAAAAGTAGTTTCTAAATCTTTTATTTGAATAAATAATTCTTGAGCACTAATTGGGTCAAAACCAATGGTTTTTTCAAGATCATTAATTTTTTGATTTATTTCTTCTTTTAAATAATTTAATTCTTCAATTGAATTTTTTTTAAGGTTTGTTCGAATTAGTTGAGTTTCTTTAATAATTTCAGAATTTATATTAAAATCAAGTTCACTAAAAAGTAAGTTTGCTTTTTGTAAATTATTAGCGTCAATTAGCTTGTTTGCTTGTTCTAAAATATTATCTATTTGGGTTTGGGCCTGAGTTAGGCCTAATTTTTTTGCTTCTTCATTTTGTTTTGTTAGCCAAATTATTTTATCATTAATAATTCCTTCTAAAATTTGTTTATTTAGGTTAATTTCAAGTTCTTTTTCTTTTGTTTCAATTTGTTTTGTTGAAAGAGTTATAAAATTTTCAATTTCTTTGATTGTGGTAGGGGTTATTTTAAGGGTTAATAATTTTTCAATGTCTTTTTGTGGTGTTAATGAGTAATATTTAAGTTTTGCATCAATTGTAGTGAGTTGGTCATAATAATATGTAGATAAATTACTTGTTTGAATGATAAGTTCGTATTTTCGAGTTTGTTTTGCTAAAAAATCTTGGTTTTTTAGTATAATATAATCATCAACAAGTTCTTTTTGTTTATTTATTTTTGTCTCATCATAAATGTTAACTTGTTCAATTTCTTCACTTGTTATAAAAGGTATAATTATTGTTCCTTTAACTTGGGTATCAAACAAATTTTGTGATTCAATTAAATAAACAAGTTTTTGTTTAGTTAATGAAACATCTTGTACTTCTTTAAGTGTTTTTGTTAATGTTAATTTGTTGTTTAAATACATAAGAATCTCAATTTCACTATCCTTTGATGCATTTTCTACAAAAAAGCTTATTTTATTATTAAGTAATGTAAAATTTGTTTCAATTTTATCAACAAGAACAGATACATCTTGGCTTTGGCAAAGTGTTTGTAGTAAAAGTTTGTTTATTTTTTCTTCATTATTTAATTTTATTTCTTTAATAACTAAACTTTCTTTAGTTGTTACATAAACCACTTTTTCTTCTTCACTAAAATCAAATTTTTTTGTTATTTTAAAATCAATTTGATAAGTTCCTTTTGGAACACTACTTAAAACAATTTGCCCATTTTCTCCATAAATAATGTTTTGTAAAAATTGTGGTTGAGAAACAAGAGTTGCGTTCAAAAGATTTGCGTTGATCAAAAAGATATTATTTATTTCTTCAAAAGGGTTTTGCAAAGTAATTCTTAATAATAATTCATTTTCTTCTCCAGTTTTAATTACTTCTTGATTAATAATTTCAAATTTAACAAGTTGTTTAATTGTGTTTTCTAGTAGTAATTTATAATCTGAATCAAATGTGTTAAAATTATTTTTTAGGGTATTTAATAATTCTTTTTTAATTGGCAACAATAGTGTATAATTTGGTGAAGGTATAAAATATTTATTTTGTTTATCTAAAAATTCATTAATATTTTTTATTTGAGTATTAATTTTTGTATCAGAATTATATATTTTTAATTGAATAAATTTTTGTTTTAACTCTATTAAATTATTGTGTGTTAATAAAATTTCTTTAATTTGAGTATCATCTTCAATAAGCGCATTTAATTGACTTTTAATTGAATTGCATGAATCATTGAAATAAAACAGATTTTCTTCAGTTACAGTTTGTTGTTGTAATTTATCAAAAGCTAGTTTTAGTTCTGGCGCAGAATAATATTTTAATGTTGTTTGGACGTCTAAAAAACAATCTTGTGTTAATGAAAGCTTTTGAGATTTTAATTTTTCAAAATCAATTAAGCCTTGTTCTAAATCTTCTTCTAAATATAACATTTTTTCACAATAGTCTAAATTTTCTTTATTTTTAGTTACTAAATTTGAAAAATAAATTAATTCGTTTTGAGTATTTTGTAATGTGAGATTATCAGTTGTTTTTGTATATTTTTTTATTTCATTTGCACGAATAACACAATGGTCTATCATTGTATCAATTTCCACAGAAACTTTTTGATTTAGAGTTTGTTTTAAAAGTTCTAGTGTGTTTTTTATTTTTTTTAGATTTGACAATTCTTCACCAAGAGAAATCCCTTTAGCTGAGTTTTGTTTTAAGACTTCAATATTTAATAAAAGTTCATTAAATTCCTCGTTGGGGTTTGTTGTAGTTTGAATAGTTTTTGGTAGTAATTTTGATTTTATGATTTCAAAATCTTTTTGTTTGTTTAATGTATTTACTAAAGTTTTACATTCAATGGTTAAAATATCAATTTGTTGCCAATATTTTGGAATAATATTTTTTACTTGGGTATAATTCGAACTTGTTTGATTTACTAAATCCGCAAAGTATTTGAGTACCGAATTATTATTTCCTGAAATATTTGAGTATAAGATCATGAATTCTTTAGCAGGTAATCTTTTAAGTTCTGATAAACTTTCGCTTAAATAAATCCAATTTTCGACAAATGGAAGCGATTTAATAAAATATGTGCTTAACACAGGAAGTTCGATGTTTTCTAATTTTTTTTCAGCCATTTGTTTTGAAAAAGAGTATGTTTTCATCAATAATGATTCTTTTTCAATTAGATTTCCAGTTTTAATTGCTTGTGAGTTATTGTATTCTAAAACTTTTTTTAAATAAAAACTAGTGTAATTGTCGCTTGTTGTGTTTTCATTTTCAAGATCGTTAATACTTTGTCGAATTTTTATTAAAGAATAGAACAAATCTTCTTCTTTTAATAAATCAATTTGTTCTTTTGAAAGAAGTTCTTCTTCATTGGATATAAATGTAATACTTTGTTTGATTCCTTCTTCCATTTCTTTAAATGATTCACTTAGATAAAATTTTGCTTGATTTATTGGGCCTGGGAGTTTGCTAGCGTCCCCTGTTTTACATGCTGTTGAGATATTTTTGATTTCTCGAATCCCTTTGTTATAATAAAACCAACTTCGTGCAAAATTATTTTTTAATAAATATAAATTATTTTCTTGTTCATAACCAAGGTTTGTTTTGAATAATTCATTGACTTTTAGGTAACAACTATTTTCTGTTTCACAAGTTGGAATAAAGTCATAACTTTGACTTGTTAGTGAAGAACAAAGGTTAATTTGTTCTCGTGTCATTTCAGTACAACCCAAGAAAAGAAAAAGGAATGCGATTAATGAAAATATAATTATTTTTTGCATAAAAAAATGCTTTGTTTATGCATTTAAAAAGTTTAACAAAACTTCGTTATTTGTCTAAGTTATTACAAGTAGCAATTTGTTCAGTGGGATTGTCAAGTAACTGGTATAAACAATTAATTTCTTTAGATAATAATTCTTTTGATGTGATACATGTTTTGCACACGCTTGAACTTTCTTGTGCAAGTAGTGGTTCAATAAATGCGTGTCCAAATAAGATTCCACAAATTAACCCAACAAGGAAAATAATTAATACAAATCTAGATTTTAATAAAATTGAATGCAATTTATTTTTTGCTTTTCCTCGTTTAGTTGGTTTATCAATAAGTTCTTCATATTCTTCGTATGGGTCTGCTAGTGACATGATAATAGAATGATTCTCTAGTTAAAAAAGATTTTGGTTTTTGTTTAAAACTAGCTAAACTTAAACAAACATTAAGTATACATAATTATTTGTGGGGTTATTTTATATTGATTTATAAAAACCATAGTTATACATAACTATTTTTGTTTTTTTAAATTCATTAGAAATATTTATAAATAAGTTAGCTATTCTATTAGTAATAAGGTGTAAAAATATGTACAAATATACTATAGCAAGACAATTAGCATCGAAGAGAGTTATTACTAATAGAGGGGACGAAGTTGGAAAATTATCTGACATGATTGTTTCTGAAATTGGCGGAGATATTGAATCTCTAGTAGTAGAAGTTGACAAAAACTCTAAAGTTCTTTCAAAAGCTGGAAAGCTTGGAAAAACAATCGAAATACCTTACTCAGCAGTAACAGCCGTAAGTGATGTTTTCATTGTTGATGAAAGAGAATTAGTTGAAGAAGTTTCTAAAGATTAAAGTTTTATTAAAACCTTATTTTTAGTAAAGTCAAGCTCTTTGAGTACGTGCTTTTTAGAATTAATTATTTCTAAAATTTCTTTTTCACCCAAACCTTTTGCTTTACCTTTTTTAATAGCATTAATAATTTCTTGTAATTCATTAAAATGTAGATAAATATAATTTCCAATTTCTTGGTATTTATCAATATTTTTTTCAGCTGTTTTTATTTCTTCTAAATAATCTACTTTAACATCTTTCTTTTTTATTGGTTGAGTAACTTCTTTGGTTTGTGTTTGAGTAAGTTCATTAAATGCTATAGTTAATGAATCAAAAACTTGGCCGTCTTTACCAATATCAATTGAATAAAGTACATTGTCAACCAAAGTAACTTTTTCTTCGTTTAAAGAATATTTCTCAACTATTTTTGAAAATAATTTAGTAAGTTCTTTTTTTGTTAAAATAGAAGCATCTTTTGTTTTGTCAAATTTGATTTCATCAAAAACCTGCTCAAGAATTCCTGGAGCAACATTAAGTAAATCCATTGTAGCTCCAAAACAAGTTTTTTTGTTTTCACCCATTTTTCGTATGAATTCATCAATATTTTCCTCAAGGGGATTAACTCCTTTTGAAGTTGGAAATTTGTAAGCATTCTCTTTTTCAAGGGTTCGATCTTTCCACTGTTCCCTACGCATTGCACGTAAAATATTAAACTCTTTATCACATAAAATAATGTTTCCCTTAGCAAATAATTCAAGTATTAAAATACAACTTGGAAAATAAAATAAAACAATTCGATCCATTCCTTTTTGTTCTATTTTTTCAATTCGTTGATTAAATAAAAACTTTTTTAAAAATGCACTAAATCCACCAGGGTTTTGTTTTGCTTGCATACTTTGGTTAGATATAAAAAAACCCTTATCATTTACAAGAACTGTTTTATCACCTTCTTTAGTATGAATTTTTAGTTTTAATAAGCCATCATCAGTAGTTTGAATTTTATTAATAAAACCATTAACAAGAATTTCATTTTCTTTTACTAAATGGTGCAATGCCAAGTTACTTAATGCGAATTTCATGATTAAATTAGGTGTTGTAAGTATTTAAAATTAGATTATTTTTAAAAAAATAAAATATGTCTTACTTTAAGTAAGACATCATTAATTTTGCAAGCCCTGGGC
>CAZVWD010000011.1:0-14424 GCA_964630715.1 uncultured archaeon | reverse complement strand
GAAAAAACACAAACAGTAAAACCAGAAGCAGCATTCATGTCATATGCAATGATGCTTGAACAAATGGGTGAAACAAAGGCTGCAGCTGCATTAAAAGAAGCAGCATTAAATAATATTAGAAATCAAAATTACAAAACTATGTTGCTTGATGAACTTGTAAACAATGCAACAGAATTTATTAAAGGGTATAAGGGTGAATAAAAATGTCAAAAGGAACACTATATGATAAAGTTTGGGAACAACATATTGTTGGGGTACTTCCAACAGGACAAACACAAATATTTGTTGGAAGACACTTGATGCATGAGGTAACAAGTCCACAAGCATTTGAAATGTTAAGAGAAAAAGGACTTGTAGTAAAACATCCAGAATTAACAATTGCAGTAACAGACCATGTTATTCCAACTGATGACATTACTCGTCCACTTAAAGATGAACAAGCAGAAAAAATGATGAGCCAACTTGAAAAAAACACAAAAGAATTTAACATTCCTTATTGTGGGGTTGGAAGTGGGGTACAAGGAGTATGTCATGTAACATATCCAGAACAAGGAATTATTTGGCCAGGGCAATTAGTGGTTTGTGGGGATTCACACACATGTACTTATGGAGCATTTGGTGCTTTAGCATTTGGAATTGGAACAACACAAGTTTCACATGTATTAGCTACACAAACAATGGCAATGGATAAATTAAAAGTTCGAAGAATAGAAGTAAGCGGTAAATTACAAACTGGAGTTACTGCAAAAGACTTAGCTCTTCACATAATTAGATTTTTAGGAGTTCAAGGTGGAGTAGGTTATGCTTATGAATTTGGAGGAGACACAATTTCTAAAATGTCAATGGAAGAAAGAATGACTCTTTGTAATATGGCTGTTGAAGGTGGAGCACGTTTGGGTTACATTAATCCAGATAAAGTAACTTATGAATACTTGCGAGGGCGAGAAAAAGCTCCAAAAAATTTTGATGAAGCAGTAGATTATTGGGAATCAATTAAAAGTGAACCTGATGCAGAGTATGATGATGTTGTAGAAATCACAATTGATGATTTAGAACCGGTTGTTACTTGGGGAGTAAATCCAGAACAAGGAATAACAATTACTGAAAATGTTCCGGCTCTTGAACTTTTTACTGGCAAAGAAAAAGATGAAGCAATAGATGCATTAAATTATATGGGTCTAAAAGAAGGACAAGAAATTAAAGGACAAAAAGTTGATGTTGTTTTTATTGGTTCTTGTACTAATGGAAGACTTTCTGACCTGCAAGCTGCAGCAAAAATTTTAGATGGAAAAAAAGTTAGTGTAAAAACACTTGTTGTTCCTGGTTCAGAAAGAGTAAAAAGAGAAGCAGAAGAACTTGGACTTGACAAAATATTTATTAGTGCGGGGGCCCAGTGGAGAAACACAGGTTGTTCAATGTGTCTTGCAATGAATCCTGATAAATTAATTGGAGAAGAGAGATGTGCTTCGACATCAAACAGAAATTTTAAAGGAAGACAAGGTTCTCCACAAGGAAGAACACATTTAGTGTCTCCATTCACTGCAGCAGCAACTGCAATAGAAGGTAAAATAGCTGATCCAAGAAAATATTTGGGTGTAGATGTGGAGTAAGGGGGGATGATTATGAGTGAAGTAAAAATAAAAGAAAATATAATTAAAGAAATAAAAGGAAATGCAATTCCAAAAACAACAAATGATCAAAACACTGATGATATTATTCCAGCAAGATTTATGAAAGAAATAACTTTTGCAAACATGGGAAAATACGCGTATTATGATGAACGTTATAAAGATGGAAAAGAAATTGCGAATCATCCTTTGAATAAATATAAAGGTGGAACAATACTTATTGGTGGAGCAAATTATGGTTGTGGTTCAAGTAGAGAACACGCACCACAAGCAATTGCAAGATATGGAATAAAAGCAATTATTGCTCAAAGTTATGCAGAAATATTTGCGGGGAATTGTGCATCTCTTGGAATTGTTGCAGTGACAATTTCTGCAGAAGAAATTTCTTCTTTAGCAGAATTTATAACTCAAAATCCTGCGGAAGAAGTAATAATAGATATTGAAAATAAAGTTGTAAAATATTCTGATAAAGAAATTCCTTTAGAAATGCTTGAAGGAAGAAGACAATCATTTTTGAATGGAACATGGGATGCTTTAGCAATTCTTGCTAATGATAAAGATGGAATTGCAAAAGTTGAAGATGAATTAGCTTACCTAAAATTTTAGGTAAGTTTATTTTCACTCTGCTTATTTTTTAAAGTTTGGGCGTGTTAATTTTATAATGGCTCTCCAAATAAAAAAATTCCACAAAAAAGATATTCCAAAATTAAACTATGCTATGCTTCATGCTCGTTTTGGATTTAATGATGGTGTATCAATTGTAATGAAACAAATTGCTTCTGTTATGCAAAAAGATATGGGTATTGCAGAAAATCAAATATTTTATTTAGTTGGAAAATCAAAATCTAGTTCAAAACAAATAACTGAAAATGAATTATTTTTAGATACGATGAATGGTAATAAATTAGCTGTAAAAAATTATAAAATTGGTTTTGGTGGAGGAGTTAGTGAAAGAATTGAACAAGAAATAACCCTTGGAAAAAAAGCGATTGAAGAATTTGTTAAAAAAAACAAAATTGATGTTATTATTGCGCATAATACTTGTCACCCAGTAAATTTTATTTTATCTGTTTCTCTTTCAAGATATTATAGGGACATGATAAAAAAAGGAAAAAAAACACCAAAATATTTGTTATGGTGGCATGATTCTCATTTAGAAAGAGATCATTTTACTAGCCCAGCATATGATGTGCAAAGATATTTGTTGCAAGGTGTTCCTGGAGCATTTGTTGAATATGTTTTTTTTATTAATAGTTTACAATTTAGAATTGCAAAAGATTATTTTTTAAAACTTGCAAAAATACGAAAAGGATTTTATAATAAAATTTCACGAAGCAAAGATGTTATTTACAATACTACTGATGTTTTTATAGAATCTTTTAAAGATCTTAAAAAAGTTTCTGATGGAACAAAAACCTTCATTCATGATTTTAAAATTCATGAACTTCTTGATGAAAATAATTTAAGTTTAAAAAATACTATTTTTTGTTTACAACACACTCGTTTTGTAAAAAGAAAAAGAATAGATTTTGCGCTTGCTTATTGTTTTGAATTTTTATCACAAATAAATAAAAATAGAAAACACAAAAAAGCCCTTTATTTTTTTGTTTCAGGAATGGATTCAAAAGATGGGTCAAAAAGAGAAATATTTTCTCTTCATAAAAAATTATCAAAAAAATATCCTCTTGATAAAGTATTTTTGGTTTGTGCTGATGATTATGAATCACCTTTGCTTTTTGAAGATTATCCAAGGGTATTTGCAAGACTTGCTGGGTTTTCAACATATTTTAGTGAGATAGAAGGTTTTGGTAATAATTTGCTTGAAGTATTAGCGTCAGGATTAATTCCTGTTGTTTATACTTATCCTGTGTTTAAAAAAGATATTGCTGACAAGGGGTTTAAATTAATTCAACTTGATAAATTTGAAGCAGATACAAATTCAATGGATGAATTAAATCAATTGCTTAAAAGTTCAAGAAAGAGAAAAATTTGGGTTAATATGAATCTTGAAGTTTTAAGAAAGAAATTTTCTCATGAAATAATTGCCTCAAAATTAACTCGTGGAATAATACGAGAAAGACATCATAAGTAATTATCCTTTGTAAAAGAATAAAACTAATGTTTTCAAAACAATTTTGTTTGCATCTTTGAAAGTTAAGTTTGTTTCTTTTGCAATTAATTCTGATAATCTATTAGTTTCTTGTGGGGTATAAATTCCATTGAATTTAAGGGTTCCAAATAACCTAATTAATTTTTCAAATTGTGTTTTACCTTTTTGTTTATTGAGTAAAGAAATAATTCGAGGATATTGTGAAACTAATGAATTAATTTCAAATTCCATTTCTTTAGCTCTCTTTTTTTGTTTTGGATTTCTTAAAAATCTAGATTTTGTTTTTCTTCTTTTTAACTTACCTTCTTCGCTTAATATTTTAATGTGGTGACTAATAGTTGCAGGGTCAAGTTCAACTAAAAGAGAAATTTGTTGTATTGATAATTTATTGTTATATAAAATAAGAATCATTTCTCTTTTTGTTTGTGCTCGATTAGCTGGTATTGCTCCTATTTGCATTTTTTGTTTTCTGCGAATAGTTAACATTTTTGAAATTTTGTCTTCAGGTACTCCAGTGACTCTTGAAATTGAACGTCTTGATTCGCCAGCCAAAGCTAATTGTATTACTTTGTGATTAATTTCTGGTTTTGGGCCTCTTCTTGTTTGAGGAACAGTCATTCCTAATTTTCTAGCATATGCTAAAATATCAGATATTTTTGCAGGGGTTAATTGGTGCACTGTTGCTATTTGTGAGGGGTGTTTTCCTTCCAATGCTAAGTCAATAATTGGTTTATGTCTTTGATAATGGGATTGTGCTTTTTTAGGGATCATAATAATATGTTGGTTATTCAATTTTTATTGATTGCCTTTTTATGCTCTTTCTTTCTTATTAAATCATGAAAATAATATCTTGGAATGTTAATGGAATTCGTGCCATTGTTAAGAAAAATTTTTTAGAATTTTTTAATGAAACAAAAGCCGATATTTATTGTTTACAAGAAATAAAAGTGCATGATGATGATGTTCCTGATGAAATAGCTTCTCTTGGGGCTTTACAAGGTTACAAAACTTACTTTAATGGGGCTGTAAGAAAAGGTTATTCAGGGGTTGGATTTATTTCAAAAATTGCTCCACTTAGTGTAAAAAGTGGTATTGGGGTTGAAAAATTTGATGTTGAAGGAAGAGTTCAAACATTTGAAACAAAAGATATGTATTTAGTGAATGTTTATGCACCAAATGCAAAACATGAGTTACTTCGGCTTGATGAAAAGATAGAGTTTAATATTGCTTTTATTAATTATTGTGAAGTTTTAAGGAAAAAGAAACCTGTTGTTTTTTGTGGTGACTTAAATGTTGCACATAAAGAAATTGATATTGCAAATCCAAAAGCTAATGAATTAAACCCTGGGTTTTCAAAATCTGAAAGAAAAGCTTTTACACTGCAACTAGAAAAAGGTTACATTGATACTTTTAGAATGTTTAATGACTTACCAAATCAGTACACTTGGTGGAGTTATAGATTCAAAGCACGCGAGCGAAATGTTGGTTGGCGTATTGATTATTTTGTTGCATCAAACGAACTTAAAAACAAAATTAAGTCAAGTAAAATTTTAGCAAGTGTTTTAGGATCAGATCATTGTCCAATCGAACTTGAAATAAATGTTGAATAAACTTTTAATTTATTTTTTCATAAATTTAAAATTTTTTTTAGTAAGATATTCATCAATTTCTTCAATGCTTGTAAACATTAGTTTGTAATATTTTTCATTACTGTGGTGTACACAAATTTCATGTGAGTGTTCATAACAAGTTGGTGGACGAGTACTATGGATTGTACATAAACCTTTTTCATCAAGTTTTTCACAAGGTGTGAGAAATTCAATCATCCAATCATTTTCATTATCTTTGTAAATTTGCACATTTTTGTGAGCAACAAGCCATCTAAATTCATCCCAATCTTTTTTTGTTTTTGGAGTGTGTAAACTTACCGAAACATCTTTGCAACATTTTGAATCACAACCAAAACAAGGGTTGCTTTCGTTCCATTCAAAAGTATTTTTAGTTTTTATTGAGGCATTTGTTTTAGGCATTAGTGTTCACCAATTACTTTTTTTTAGCAGAATTAAAAACAAGTGATTTTATTGTGGCTTCCATTGGATCATTCTCTTGGCCATAAAATGTTTTTGGTTTTTCTTTTGGATGTTTTATATCTTCAATTTCTTGTTCAAGTAATTTAATTTTAAAATCAATTTTTTCGTAGTCTAATGCATCACTGCTTTCTAGTGATAATTCTTTCGCACTAAGTTGGGTAATTGTTTTTTCAAGAGTTGCTACTCTTTGATTTATCAAATGTATTTTTTGTTCATTAGCAATAACTTTTCCAAAATTTAAAAATTCTTTTTCATCAACTTTTTTTGCTTCAACTGGACGAACAACTTCAGGCACAATGCTTACTTGGTTTGCATTCCACATTTTATTTTGATTATGGTAAGTATCTCTTGGTTCAATAAAAGAAATTAGTACATTTGCTACCACAAGAATTACTGCTGTTATTATCAAAACTGTAAAAACCATTTTATATCACTAGAATAATTCGGATGTGTAAATCTTTTAAATCAGACTCTTGGGTTTTGTTTAAAATGCCTTTATTTGAACAATGTGTTGTAATTAATTAGTAATTGTTCTTCTATTTGGTTTATTGTAAGTTCTTTTAGTTCTGCAATTTTAATAGCAATTTCCTTTATTTTATCAGGCATTGCAATTTTATCATGGAATTTAATTGGTGCGTCAGTTTCAAGAAGAATTCCTTCTAGGGGAATTTCTTTCACACGTTTTTGTACAAGAGGGTCAGTTAAAACATTAAGCCCAACACCAACAAACCAATTATTACTAATTGCTTGTTTCATTAATTTAGTTGAATCTGTAAAACTGTGGAGTAATACTTTTTTTGCGTTTTGCTTTGTAAGTATTTTTAGTACTTCGCTTGTAGCGTATCTTGAATGAATAATTAATGGTTTATCATATTTTTTTGCAAAGTCAATAAATTTTTCAAAAATTTCTTTTTGTTTAACAAATTCTTCTTCAGTTTTGCAATATTTTTTATCAAGGCCTACTTCACCAATAGCAACTGCATCTTTGATGTGTTCTTTAAAATAATTAAATGCATGATTAATTTCGTCTTCACTGAGTTCAATAGCATCAAGTGGGTACAAACCAATTGCACAATCAATATTATCAAATTTTTGTGCCAGTTCTAAGTTTTTTATGTTTGAATTAAATGAAGTTGAACAACTAATAATTTTATTAACTCCATTTTGACGAGCATTAAATAAAACAGTTTCAATATCTTTCTCATCAACCAAATCTAGGTGTGCGTGAGAATCAATTAAATTGTATTTTGCCATAAATGTATAATATTTCGCAACAAATATAAACATCTTTGTATATGTATTTGTTATGGATGTTTTTTCTAAAAGTGGTTGGATTTTTCTAGTAGTTGTAGTTTTATTTTCCTTTGGAATGGTTGGTTTAATTAAAGATGATTCTTTTTTTGGGCTTTATTCTTTTAAAGACCAAGAATTTACTTTTTATGAACCAAGTGTGACAAATGTTTATTTTTGTCCAGAAGATGCATGTGCACAGAAATTAATTGCTCAAATAAACACTGCTGAGAAAAGTATTGATGTTGCGATTTATTCTTTTACAAATAATGATGTTGCTGATGCATTAATTGAAGCAAAATCAAGGGGTGTTGAGGTTAGAGTTGTTTTTGATTACTTGCAAGCAAGTGCTGATTATAGTTTAGATGAATTAATTGAACAAGAAGGAATTATAATAAAAATAAGAAAAGGTTCTGGAGTAATGCACAATAAGTTTATTGTAATTGATGGTGAAAAAGTTATGACTGGTTCGTATAATTATTCAATAAATGCTGACGAGCGAAATGATGAAAACTTAATTCTAATCCTTGATGAAGTTTTAGCTGGCGAATACACTGCTGAATTTAATGAACTTTGGGATGAATCTAAAACTAGAAGTGAACTTAATTAATAAATTATTTTTTATAAATAAATTTTTTTAGTAAAAATAATTAATATTAAGTTTTAAATAAATTTAGGTAAAATTATTGTTGATGATTATGCAAGTATATGAACCGCAAGAAGATTCTTTTCTTTTAGAACAAGAAATCCTAAAATTTAATTTAAGTGAAAAACATTGTCTTGATATGGGTACTGGGTCAGGTGTACAAACCCAAGCGATGCTTAAAGCAGGTGCAAAAAAAATTACTTGTGTTGATGTTAATTATAAAGCTCTACTTGCTTGTGGAAAAAGAAATGAAAAATTTAAAGAAAATTTAAGATTTGTTGAGAGTGATTTGTTCTCAAGAGTAAATGATTCTTTTGATTTTATCATATTTAATCCTCCTTATTTACCAAGTGATGATATAAAATGGGTTGATCTTGATGGTGGAAAAAAAGGAAGGGTTGTAATTGATAGATTTTTAGAACAACTTCCATCACACATGAATGTTGGTGGTACATTGTTGTTGCTTGTTTCTTCTTTAAATGATGAAAAAGAAATTTTAAAAATTCTTGAAAAGAAAGGTTTTATTGCAAAAATTGTTTCAGAAAAGAAACTATTCTTTGAAATCTTATACATAATTAATGCTAGGAAAATGTAATTTATTTATTAATAATTAATTTTGTAAAAATATTAAAAAAATTTGTTAAATTAGCGTATTTTAAATTAAAAAAATAAAAAATTTAGGCTTTTAAATCTTTTTTACATTTATTTTGTTATGGCTACAAATGTTTCAGTAGAATTTGCTGCGGCTCAACAAAAATATGATAATGCAACAACAGATGAAGAACGTCTTGTTGCTCTAAATGAAATGAAATCAACCGCTCCACATCATAAAGGTTGTGAAGCTTTACGTGCAGAAATTAATTCAAAATTATCAAAATTAAAATCTTCGATGGAGCGACAAAGTTCTCAATCAAAAAAAGGTTCAGCTCCAAGCATGTATGTAAAAAAAGAAGGTATGGGACAAGTAGTAATTATTGGTTTGCCTAACACTGGGAAAAGTTGGTTATTAAATAAATTAGTGGGTAAAGAAATTGCGCAAGTAACAAATTATGGTTTTTCAACATATGCTCCAGTTCCAGGGATGATGTCTTATGAAGGCGGAGTAATACAACTTGTTGAATTGCCTGCTCTTATAGAAGGGGCAAGTGAAGGAAAGTCAAATGGTCGTGAATTAATTTCTCTTGTAAGAAACGCTGATGCAATAATTATTGTGGGCACACTTGACGATCAAAAAGTTATTGCTAATGAATTAACAAAATCAAAAATATTTTTGAATAAAACTCGCCCTTTGATAGATGTTAAAGTATCTGATTTTCGTGGAATTCAAATGTCTGGAAAAGAACACTTAAAATTTCCTCAAGATCAATTAATCAATTATTTAAAATCTAGTGGGTTTGCAAATTCAACGGTGCTTATTACTGGTGAAATAAAATCTTTGGATGAAGTTAGCGAAGCAATGAATAATAGTATTGTTTACAAGAAAACCATGTTTGTTAATACTTATGAAGTAACTGACCACTTGCTAATTGATTTGAAAGATAAAATATTTTTAATGCTTGATAGGATGTTGATTTATACAAAAAAACCTGGTGCGGATGCTGATCAAAGTGATCCAATGGCTTTACCTATTGGTTCAACTCTCCAAGATGTGGCCCAGCATTTGCATAAAGATTTAGCAAAAAAATTAAAGTTTGCTAAAGTTTGGGGAAGTACTAAATTCCCTGGACAAAGAGTTGGTCCTGAATATGTTTTAAAAAATAAAGATGTTGTTGAAATTAGTATTTAATTATTAAAAAAGTTATAAATTAAAAAAGATTTTTTTTTAAAAATTAATTTTCGTCAGCTTTTTCTGCAGTTCCTTTAATGCCTTGTTTTGGAGCGTTTCCTTTGCTCATGTAAAGTAAAATTGCTATTATAAGAACAATTAATCCAATGCCTGCAAGTAAAGAATTATTACTTTTTGTGAACTGGAAAGTAAATGTTTCTTCAAAATAATGTGGTGTATTCTCATCAAAATACCCGTATGTTAAAAGAACTTTTTGTTCTCCATTAATTCCAAGTGGTGGAAGAATTTCAAGTTTTTGTGATATTTTGTTGTTGTCATAAATAATTGGAATTATTTCTTCTGGATTATTAACAATAAAGTTTTCTGGAGCAATTGCTTGCAAAGCCACATTGTAAATTGGTTTTTTTGAATAATTATATAATTCAAAATCAATTACTATTTTTTCAACACCATCTTCAATTCTTTTTTCAGCAGTAGTGTTAACAATTATTGGTGATGTTTTTGTAGATACATAAGTTCCAGAAACAAATTTCAATTCATCTCCATAGTAAACAAATATTTCTCCGGTTTCTTTTTCTGTATTTATTGCTTTGAATTTTATTTTTACTTCTTTTCCAATTCCTTCTTTTAACGAGTCAACATATTGCAAAAGAGTGTGTTGTTCATTTTCACTTAATACTAAGTTAGAACTTGTTTCAATTCTAAGTGGGTAATTTGTGATTTCTGATTCATTATTATAAAGGTCAACTATTAACAAGTTAACTTCATTTGTACTAATTTCACTTTTGTCTACATGTGCATTAACAAGAACCGTTGCATTAACCATGCTAATTATTGTAATTAAAACAAAGCACATTGTAATAATATTAATTATTTTACTGGTAGTTTTCATATTCATCCGGCTCTTCATTATCTTTCTTTCTGTTTAAATAAAATTTTTCAAACAAAAATATTCCTACTATTACAACTATTAATACTATAATAATATTTATTAAAAGACTATCTAAATTTGCATCTTCAACTGGTGCAATTCCTTCTTCAAGAATTGCTAAAACATTTTTTTTAGCGCTTTTTGCAAATTCACTTGCAGAATTATATATTCCATTATTGTATTTAGTTTCTGTTTGTTTCCAATTTGTTTGTAGAGCTTTTACTGAGTCTTGGTCTTTCCATAAATCAACATTTGATTCATCAAGAATTGTTTGTGAAGCTTCACTTAGTGAACTAATACTTGAATTTAATTTTGTAATGTCTTTATCAGGTCCGTAAATTTTTAACCAAACATCATTTCTTTCTTTTCGGGTTTCAAGATTTAAAACTAAATTTTCAATATTTTTTGTTTGGTTAAATATTTCTTCAATAAATGTTTGTGTTTCATCAGCTCTTGAAAAAACAGAACTTAGTACGGCGGTTTCTTGTGGTAGGTTTGCTTGATCAGTATATGCTTGTTTTTGATTAATTTCAATGTTTCCTGTAAATGCACCTATTTCATTTCTAAAAATAGTTATTTTGTTTTTTAAAATATCATAATTTGTTTTGTAAGTGGATATATCATCAAAATAATCTTGGAATAGGTTTTCATAGTTGTCAGTTTGATTTGTATCGGGATTAACAAAATAATTTTTTTCAAAATTAATTCCATCTTCAATTAAAATAGATAACTTTTGACTATCCATTGATAATTCTTCAAATAGTGATTTTATTTCTTTTGCAGAATCAAGTAAATCTTCTGTACCAACAACATTTCCAAGTCCGGTCTCAATAATATTATAACTTGCAATTTTATCATTTAACTTTGTTGCAAGAGTATCAAAGTTTGTTTTGTTACTTCTACTAAATGGCCAGTCTCCCACAGGATAATTTTTTTTAAGTTCATAAACTCTATTTAGAACAATTGTTGTTTTGATTAATTCTCTTATTTTTATAGCGCCTTGTGCTAATTTTTTTTCTTTATCATTTATTGGAAAATAAATATTTGTTGTTCCGCTACTTTCTCCTGCAACAACCCAGTATGAATCATTTTCATAATTAATCATTGTTTGTGGTGAAAGTATTACTGATTGTTCGCCAGGGAGTAAATAGTTATTTGAGCTACTTATAAAAGAAATTACTTCGTCTGGAGAAAAAGCACTTGCGTTTATTGCCAAAATAAGTATTAAAGTTAAAAGAATTATTTTTTTTATCATTATAGAAATAAGTATTTAGAGTATTAAAACTTTGTGAATATGGGGTTTTGTTGGATAATTGTTTTACTTATTGACGAAGATTAGCATATGTTTTTATTTCATCAATTGTTCTGTTTTTTTAGTAAAGTTTATTAATTAGTTTAACTAAGTTTAACTTAGTAAAGCTAATGGAGGTGAAGTGAATGGTACAAGCATTAGTAACACTTGATGTTAATACAAATAGAGTTCTAAATGTAATTAAAGCAAAATTTGATCTTAAAGATAAAGGTGAAGCAATAAAAGTTTTGGCTGATCAATATGTGAATAATCGCGAACCTGAATTAAGACCTGAATATATTGCAAAAATGAAGAAAATAATGAAAGAACCTCATACTGAATTTAAGTCTGTTGAAGAATATAGAAAATACTTTGAGGGCGATAAATAATGTATTCGATTAATACAAGTGATAAATTTAGGAAAAAGAATCTTAAACTTGTTAAGAAAAATAAAACAAGATATGAAATTTTAACAAAAAAGATTTTTGAAATAGCTTTCGAACCAAAAAAATACAAAAATTTAAAAGGAGATAAATTTGGATTAAAAAGAGTTCATATTGATTCTCATTTTGTTTTAACTTTTAAAATTGATCATTTTAAGCAAAAAGTTTATCTTGAAGATTTTGATCATCATGATAAAATTTACAATTAAATGGGGTTACGGGGAATCGGACCCCGTTCTGTTCCTATCTTCCTAATTCGCTTTATCAAGCGTACGACGCGAAGATAATGCTCCGCATCGCACAGCCGGAACTGTGCCTGGAGGGAACCGTGATACCACTACACTATAACCCCATTATTTTGTTTAACAATTATGCTTGCTTTGCAAGTGTTATAATAAAATTTTTGTTGTAGAACATTTAAAAAACCAAACTTAATGGGTTGCTTTTAATCTTTTTATGGGTAAAATATTAGTTAATGTATTTGTATTTTCCTTTTTGTTTTTCAAGAAGTTCTCCGTCTTCTTTTAAAAATTCACAAATTATTTTTGTTAGTTCTGTTGAAATATTTTCTTTTTGTGCAAGTTCTTCTAGTGTTATTTCTTTTTCTTTTTCTAAAATGTTTAATAGGTTTGCTAAGTGTTTTTCGATTAGTGCATCGCTAATTAAATAATAAACTCCTTCAAAACTTTTTATTCCTCGAAGTTGGTTTCCTTCAATTTGTTCTTTGTATTCGCTTGAAAGTATTCTTGCGCGTTCTGTGTTTGTTGTTGAAATAAAACCATCTTTTTCTAAGGTATAATCAGGAATTGCTTTTGTAGTTGCGTTAAATTTTTCACTTTCTTTTGGTGTGTTAGTAATTGTTTCTTTTTTTTCTTCAGCAATTTTATAAACGCCTTTTTTGTAAGTTTCATTTAATTTAAACAAAATTATTTTTCCTTCTTTTATTAATTTTGTTAATGCTTTTTTTTGTTCAGGGTTAAGTGTTAGTTCAAATTTTCCTTCAACAAGATCACTTAATTTTGCAGTTCTAATTTTTTGTATTACTTCAATTTCAACTTCATCAATTTCTATTTGTTCTTCTTCTTTTTTACTAGTGTCTCCTATTGAACAAAAAATGTGGCTTGCATCAGTTGCAATGTTTTTTTCTATTAGTAAAAAGATACCTTTTTGGTTAGGGATTAACTCAAATTCAGTGCCTTCCTTTAAGAGTAGTGATTCTTCGTTTGTAAGAATTATTTTACCATTAACAATTTTTGCCATACAAGAATTAAATGAAAAGGTATTTTAATGACTATCTAGAGTTCGTTGCCGGTCGTAATTTTGCGTTTGTTTACTCTAACCCTTTTACAAAACATATATATATTAGAAAAGACGAATTATTTACAGTTAATAAGTGGTTGGAAATGGATAAGCGTTGGAAAAATTTAATACTAATTATTGTTGCTATTGTTGTTGTTTTTACTTTTTTAAATATTATTCTTAATATGCCTCAAGAAAATACTTTAACAACTAATCCTGTTGATTTAATGGTTGGTATTTTTGAAAATAATGGGTATACTGTAAACTCTTTTATTGAAGAAAAATCTATGAATTTGAATATTGATAAAGCAAAATTAATTAAACAAGATTTATTAAAAATTGATTTTGATTCAAAAGATCAAAATCTATATATATTAAAAACGTTTTATGTGGGAGTTATTGATTTAAAAATTCATGAAAAACAAATTTTAGAAGATGTTCAAAATTATACTTATGATGATGAATTATTGTGCTTAAATATTGATGATTTATTAGATGCTGATATGAATTTTTCTTCTTTAAATTCAGAATATGAAAGTTTAGAAGAAGTTAGGTCAATTTATCTTTTTAATTTTGACAAAAATATTGTTCCTGAATTAAATAGTAGTAGATATAGTTTAGCTCCGGAAGAATTTTCATCATATGTTGATTATGTTTTTGGCTTATGTGCAGCAGGGGCAATTGAAGAGGTGCTTGAAGAATGAATAAAATATGTTATTTTTTATTTTTTGGTATTCTGTTTTGCTCAGTTGTATTTTCGTTTTCTCCAACTGAGTCAATGGATGATTTTTTGAAAAATGATGGGGAGAATTATTTTAATGATAGTGAAACAGTAAATATAATTTCAAAAGATTTTGATCAATCATTAGCATCTACTCTTGCTGCTGAAGAAGCCGCATGGAAAAAGTTG
>CAZVWD010000010.1:0-14621 GCA_964630715.1 uncultured archaeon | reverse complement strand
AAACAACATTATAGTATTATTATTTCTTCCTAAAACATATCCTTTTTGAGAATCATCAATTGTACAAGTAACTCCATTTCCAACACAATTAATCTCATAATCAACTAAATTAATGTCCAGTGGGTGTTTTGTATGGATTGTGAAAATTAAATCTCGCATGTACTGTCCGTCTTTTTCGTAAAATCCTGTCTTTGTATCTTCAGGCCCAAAAATTAATAATGATGGAAATGCAGAAACAAAAAAGTTTCCGGATAATACTGATATTGGAGTTTGCAAAGTTAAATTATTATAAATTGCATTAGGATCTTTTACCAAATTATATGTGTGGTACCCTGCTTGTGTTGTATTAAATGTTTGCGCTGTTGCAATATGGTCTAAATTACCAATTCCAATTCTTTTTCCACTATAACTTACAACCCCATTAACTGTTGTGCAATATTCCCATTGATCAAATGCTTGCGGAGCTAAACAACCACTAACATTATTACACTGTAAGTTATTATCAATTACTAATGCATAATATGGGGTTCTATTTTGATTATCTCCATTATTACAATGGAATACAAACTCTCCAAATCCACTTGGTTGCATCGAACCTCCATTTAATAATAAATCGCTGATTACGTGTCCATTATAAGTTATTTCTTGGCCTGCAGGTAATGCGATGTGTAAATTGTTCCAATTTAATTGAGGGTTGATTGAACCTTGCGCAGTTAAATCCCAACAATGCACTACTGCACTAGAAAATCCTAGCGAAAAAATAAACAATATTAATACAAATAATAATTTTAATTTCATTTATTTCCACCTAGCTTTTTTACACTATTTACTAATATTATAATTCCGAACAATAATAATAAGATTGCAATCCATAAAATAAAAGGTATTTTTGTTAAATCAAAAAAATTATTTTCAATTGAAGGCACACAATTAGTATTACAACAAGCACCTTGGTTTGAAAGATATGGTGTTGAATCACAAACAAATCCATCTTGACAAATTTGTCCTGTGCAATTAATCTGAGTCGTATTTACTTCACTAACAGTAGTTTCTTCAAGAGCACTACCTAAGTTTAATTCTTCAAAAATTTGTCTTTTTGCATCAATATCATCAACAGTTAAAATATAAATTCCTTTTTCAAGCGTTAATGCTTCACTTGTTTTATTAGTGTTTTTTATTGTTTTATCAAATATTATTGTGCCTTCTTTTATAATTCGCACAACTGAATTAATTCCTGTTTGTTTTTCTAAATCAATTGTTAATAAGTTAGAACTTTCTAAATAATTCCATTTAACATTAACTACTTTTGGGAAAAGTGAAGTATATTCTGCTTTTGCTTCTTGTATTGGTGTGTTAATACATTCATTTTCATAAATAACATTGTCTTTTTTTATTTCAACACAAACTCTTGAAAAATTACTATTTAAAATATCGAATTGACTTTGTATTACCTCGCCCGATTTAATTAAATCATATTTATTTGTTTTTTGTTCAATTAATTGAGAATTATTATAAACTTTCATTTCAACATCAAACTTTTCAAAATCTGGATAATTAAAATGATCTGGACTTCCGCTCAAAAGTGTTGTTAATTCAAAATTATTTTCAACACCATTTAAAAACATCTTTCTTATTTTTGCTGTACCACCTGTTGAAATAATCCTATTTTTATATTGAGATAATACATTATTACCTTCTATTAATTCAATTTTAATTTCATACGCTGATGGAATTTGTGGGGTAAGTAAATCAACAATTATTTCTTTTTCTGAATTTGCATTAATTTCTGAAACAGGTATTGTTTTAGTGCTTGTTGCGTCTTTTAATGCACAAGACCAATCACACAAAGTTATTCTTAAATCTAAATCTTTTACTGCATAATTTTCCTTATTTTCAATAACAACAATTCCTGAAAAGCTTTCACCAGGTGCTTTTGGAAAACCTACTGGGCCTTGGGTATTTTCAAACATTGTTTTTTCTCGTTGGATAAAAACATTTTTGTTTTGTGTTGTTCCATTTACTGTTATTGTTTCAGACCTTGGGTTAATTAATATTGAATCACCACCATTAAGCATTGATTTCATTACCCATGCATAAACATCAACATGATACGTTCCTGCATTATGTGGTTTAAATGAAAAGTTAATTTTTTTAGTATCTCTTTGTAATGTCCAATTATCTTTAACAATAATTTCATCTAAAATATTGTCTTTTGCAAATTGTGAAGGGTAATTATAATATCCTTGATTTAATTGAACTATTATTGTACTTCCAAACGCAGGGAAATATTCTTCATTATTTAAAACAACCCATCCAGTAATATTTTCATCTTCATTATATTGTTCTTTATCAAATCCAAGTGTAACATATCCTTTCCACAAAGTATCTTCTTGAGCGGTAGCTAAACAAAAAGAACTTATTAGCAAAATTATCATTAAAACAATTATTTTCTTCATTGTGAACCACTTATTTCCCTATTTTCTTTTCCTGCTTCTATAGTATTAACATAATCTACAATATTAACTAAACTATAATTTGTTCCTTGCCCAAAATCTTTCACGAGAGTTCGTTCTAAAGTTTTATCATTGTCTTGTGCATAATCAAGACCAACATATTTTGCTTTTAGTGATTTTCCAACAAGCCAAACAAGTATTTTTGCATTATTGCTAGTTACATAAACTCGTGGGTTTGTTTTTGTCATAAATACATTTTCAGAAAATGCGCTTAAATTATCAATGTTTTTTACATGTTGAATAACATTTTCAATAGGGTATATTGAAAAGGTTCCAAGTAGTATTGAATCAGTATTTGTACTTGATGCAGTATTATTTTGTTCTAATGTAAATGTATTATAATCAATGTGAGGGATTGTAGACACTCTTAAGTTCTCTACATTTTGATTTCCAAAAAAATTCATTTTAACTGATTTTATTTTTCCTTGTTCGTAAGCATTTAAATCTAGATAAAATGTTGCATAAACTAAATCATTAAACATTGCCCCGTCACCAAAATTACTTCCTAAAGTGCAATGATTTTCAATACATTCAAAATTAGGGCTTATTGAAATATTATTTCTTGCTGAAATAACGCGGGTTGTATTGTCAACATATGTAATTAACACATTATTATCAATTGCAGCTCCAAAAGGAGTGTTATCATCAAAGAGAAGGTTGTTTTTATCAATTACTTGTAATTGAATTTCGTTGATTTTGTATTGTCCTCTTGAAAAAGCATCAACGTCATTCATATCAAAAACAAATTCTATATCTTGATAATAGTTTTGATTGTTATCAAGCACACTGATTTTTTCTTGAGGAATTTCATCAAAGGAAATGATTGTACTTTTCCATGATGTAGTTTGTGGGTGTGTTGTTTCAATAGTTCCAAATTGTGTTCCAGTAATAACTAAATTAACATCAAATTGCACTGGTGTAGTATCTATTGGTTTATTTGAACCAATACTATACCCAAATGAATTAATTGTGGTTGAAGGGATTAATGAATCATCAATTGTTGTATCTTGACAATGATTTGTTATAACAAAGTTTTCTGTAGAAGAACTAGTCATGTCAAATTCATCTCTTGAAATACTAAAACATTGTTTGTCATTACTTAAATGAACTGTAACTAAATCTGCTAAAGCATATTTTTTTCTTAAATTGTCTGTGTATTTTGCTTTAATATAAACTGGGAAAAGCCCTAATATATCACTAAAATTTGGATTATCAGTTGTGTTGTAAGAAGTATTCATTCCATTAATACTAAATTGTTTTTTATCATTTGCAGGTAAATCAAATTCATAAGTATTACAATTAGTTCCGTCAATTTCACAAACAACTCCTGATTCAATTTTTATTCTTGCAGGTTTTGTACATTTATTAATAATTTCGATTGTTTTTGTATCGTTCCAATTCATAATAACGTCTGTTTCACCTTGCAGGTCAGTTGCTTGAATACATGCTAAAGAAGGATCAAATGCATCGCTTGGACTAGCAAAAATTCTTTTATCAATAATACTTTGATAATGTTCTGTTGTGGGTTTTGGGATAACACTAATCCATGCACAATCTGAGTAATCTTTGTAAACTCCATCGACAATTTGCCAAAAGATATTGCCGTTAATTTCTCCACTGCTTGAAACATTATTAAATGTGTAGTCAATTTTACTATTATCAAATACACCTTGTGCATTTTTTGCATCACAATTAATATCAACTTTTACTATTGCTTCTTTTATTTCTACTTCTCCACCCTTTTTAGAATAAATTGCTCCGTAAATTTTTGGTTTATTTACGCCTGATAAAAATTCTGCATCAAGAGTTATTGCGGTTCCTAAAGTAGAAACATCAAATATGGCTGTGTATTCTTCATCCTCAATTTCAATTAAAACAATAATATAATTACTACTATAAAGTTTTGTTGCAACCACTGTTGTACTGTATGTTTCATTTGAAAATCTTGGTATTATAGCATTATCTGAAACAACTTCTTGTGTTGAATTATTATCAAACTTAATTGTTCCGCTAGAGATTTTATTAAAACTATCAATTTCTTTATCTCCACGATAAGAATAAACACTTATTTTTCCAGCTGTAATATTTGTATTTCTATTGTTGTATAAAGTAATTTCGAGTGGAACTCTTGTGTCATAATCTAAATTTACGTATGCTGGATTAAGATTTGAAAAATTAAAGTTTGTAGTTGTGTCATTAAGCTTAATTTTAGCAAATAAACCAGTAGTTAATAATTGTCCAATTTTAATTTGTTTTTCTTGCAGAGGTGTTTCTGAACTTGAATTAGTATCTTTTTCACTAGCACGATAATTAATTGTTACACTTTGATTTGTATCATTTGTTACTTTAAATTTATTAATAAAATTATAAGTTTTTATTTCTAAATCATCATTAAACCATTTAATTCCTGATTGTTCTTTTATTTGAGTTTGACAATCATCTCTTTCAGGTGGTAAATAATAATTTTGATCTCGTGTATTAGCTCCATCTAAATTTTGTGGTGCGCAATAAGTTTTAGTTAAAATATTTGAAGCAGGCAATCCTGAGTATTCAGAGAAACTTGTACTTATAGCTCCATCAAATCTTGTCATTGAAAATAATTCTTTATATGTTAAATTTGAATCATAAATAACCGTTCTAAATTTCATTTGATATTCATTATTTTTTTCAATCATGTCAACATCAGCAACTTCATTTTCAGCCTTTGCTAAAGTTGAATAAATATTATTGTAAAATATTCCAACACTTCCATTTGCAGAATATGGGAAATCATTTGGATAACACATGAAACCATTTTGCCAAGCAATCCATTGGTTCGGAGCATCACATGTAGTAGTATCGCAACTTAAATTGTTCCCAACAAGTTTGTATTTATTTCCTGAACAGTTTGTTGGAATAGTTCTAACACAAACCCATTCTTCATCTTGAGTATAAACCCAATTACCATTGCAATCTCCCCGCCCAGCAGTAATATCTTTTGGCAGAGTAATTGTAAATTCATTTTTTCCTTGTTTTAATGGATTACTTGTTGCATCAATAATAATATAATTTTTTATGTACCCTGTTAAATTTGCTTCAATTATAAAATTATTTTCAATATCATACCCGTTTTGATTTACAAATTTATTGCTTCTATATACTAAGTTTTCATAAAGTGTTTTTGTTGTAGGGTCAGTATCAAATGAATAAACTTTTACACTGCCTTGGCTTTGAGTTGAAATAATTTGTCCAGTTTGCATATCTTTTAAAACAACTTCAAGTTCTGCTAAATTCATATCAAAATGAATGTTGAAAACTTTTGTTTGTGCAACATCAATAGAACTAAGGGCGGTAATTGCTTTCACAGTTTTGTATTTTGCTCCTGCAAAATAATTTCCCGGTGCAAGTCTATCAAAAGAACTCATTCCACTTAAATTAGTGTCTTTTGCAGGATATGCAATATTGTAGGGTAATCCACTAATTAAAATTTTATGAACAACATATGAACTTGCATTTACAATTGGTCTATTATTATCTCCACCTTTAGCAATAATTAATGCATTTGCAGAATTTGTTAATGTTGCTTTTTCTATAATTATTGTTTGAGGAGTTGTATCAGTTAACATTTTTAATGTTGGAATAACTTCTTGTAATAAGTATTCTTCTTTATCAATAACCAAAATCAATTTATTAAAATCTTCTATTGAAAAAACTCTTGATTCAAAAAAACCATTATTATCAGTTGTTCCACTTATGTGTGGTACAACACTACCATTTGTTGAAATATTTGTTGAATAATTTTCATCATTTCGTAACCAAAAAATTTGGGCATTTGCACCAGATATAATTGTATTATTAGTATCAATTACTTTAATCAAAACTTTTCTAGCATCAGTAAGATTTTTTTTTCTTAAAACAACTGTCTTTTCAGAATATTCTCCTGTTGTAATTTCAATAAAAATATTATTATCAGGAGTTATTGAATAATAATTTTCATCAGTAATAGTTATGTTATAATTTCCGGGTTCTAATGGTTTTCTTGCAACTCCATCAGAATCAGTTATTGCTGCCCCACTAACTCCAACAAAATTAACTAAAATACCTTCAAGTCCAGTGTTATTTGTATCAGTAACAGTTATTCTTGCAGTTCCTGTAATATCATTTTCTTGTTTTGTTAAATAAACTTTTTCGATTTCAGTAGTTCCTATTTTTGTATTTGGTTCTAGTTTTTCATAATCGGGAGCTTTTGCATATGTTAAAACAAAATCACAATTATTTTCATTTAATGTAAAAATACCATCTATTGTTCCATCAGTTCCATCTCTAACTGTTTTTGGAAGAGAATTTTTGTTATCACAATTAAATTTGACTTGAGCTATATCCGAAGCATCAATAATTATGGCTCTTGAACTTGAATCATATAATGAAACTCTTGCTTGTCCCGAAAATTGTACTTCTTGTGCAATTGGTTCTAAATAAATTTTTTGATCAGTTCCATTTCTTAGTTCTTTTTTTCTAATTGATGCATACCCTTCCTTTGTTGCATTAATTATTCCACCAAATTCATCTTCTCCACCAAAAATAATTTGTCCAATTAAAGAATACACATTTTTTATTTGACTTGAAACTGTTGTTTCTGCTATTCCTTTTGAATTAGTTTTAAGTTCAAAATCAACTCCATTAATAACTCCATAAATTTCAACGTCATTTATTGATTCTTTTGAACTAGAATCATAAGTTGTAAAAGTCATTGTGTAGGGTGTTGAAAAACTAATCAAATAACCTGCTAAAATAAATAAAAATAAAATACACATTAAAAAAAGAATAAAACTAGGAATAACTTCATCAATTGGGTCAATTATCTTATACACGGGTATTTTTGGTTGGATTTTATCAAGTGTTGAGTACCATTTGTCTTCAAAATAGTAATAAGTACTTTTTACTTTGTCTATAAGTTTATTTGAAAAATTTTGGGTCCCAACCATGTGTATATGAAGTATTTTATGGTTAATAAGCTTTTTGCGATACTTGGATTTTTTCAAAAATTGATAAAATTAATTATTTTTCTGAATGTTTCAACTAGTAAATAAATATTTTTTAAAATAAATTTTAATTACTAAATTAATTTATTTGTAATTGTTTTGCAAGTTGCTCTGAAACTTTTTTTCCTAAAAGTTGTTCTACTTTTGCGAAATTCTTTTTTATTTCACTTGGTTTTGTTATGCCTGTTCTAAACAATTTTCTTGCTCTTATTCTTCCAATTCCCTTAAGTTCAACTAGAGGAAGTAATTCTTCTCTCACTCCATATTTGATTCTTTGTGAAAGCTTTTTTGCACTAATCAAATGCCTATCTTCTTCAAGAACCTTACTAAGTTCAATTGTTGCATAACTAAGCCATTCTAAAACTCGTGTTTTTCCAAACAAGACTCCTGGTGCCAAACCATAACTAGTAAATAATTCTTGTTCATTTTCTTCATTAATCCACTTTTCAAGTAAAGTTGCAGAGTAAAAAATATCAAGTGAATTTTCTTCAAATAATAATTTTTCTTGTTTGAAAGGGATTTCATTCATTCTATCATTAAATTCTTCAAACATTATCCCGTTTAGTTTTTTTGGCATTCTAAACGCAGGATAAAATTCATTACAATTGCTCCACGCAAATAAATAACTCATTGGAGTAAATGATTTCTTACTTTTTAAAGCATTAATTAATGCAAAAGCACTTTTTGGGTCCAAGAATAAATCGCTTACTCTTTTTCCAATTTTTGTACATGAAAAAAAATCTCCCTTCTTTTCAACAAACTCAAAATCAATCAAATCATCAATAATTTGAGAAACTTTTTCATAAATTTCAATTATTGAATCACTTTGTTTTGCATATAATGTTTTTTCAAAAAAATTCCAAATACTTTTATCATTATAAATCTCGTTTGTTGCAATTAATGCCAAAACATGTGTTCGTAAAACATTAACATTACTTAATTTTGAAGTAATTGGTTCAAGTTTTCCATTGAGGTATTTTTCTAAATACATTTCTTTTTGGTCTTCACTATTTGCTTGTACAATACTTTTCCCTTCTGTTGAAAATTTTGGGCGACCGCTACGTCCCGCCATTTGTGCGTATTCTCTAACTGAGATTAATTCCATTCCCCAGTTTCCATACCTATAAAGCGAGGGAATGAACACAATGTCTGCTGGGGTGTTGATACCTGCGGAATTATGAATGATAAAACCATTTGCAACAAACAAATTGTCAGTAGTTTTATTTGATAAAGATATATCATAAACAAAATCATATTTTTCGTTTATTATTTTTTTTTCTTTTATAAAATCCCAATAAATATCTTCTTCAAAATCATTATCTCGCCAACCTCTTTTTAGTTTTTTATTCATGGCTTTTCTACAAATTGGACAAAAATCATAATTGTGAATAGTGTGCTCTTGTCCTCTTGTTAAATTATAATATATTTTTTTGCCAATTGTATTTAATTCCCAGAGTTTTTGATTTCCTATTCGAGTTCTTTTTATTAATTCAAAATGAAGATTTAGTCTTTTTTCTTTATAAGGGCAAAAACCAAGTTTTTTTTCAATTTGATTTGAAAATAATTTTTTTTCTTTTCCAAGCAATTTTATTATTTTAAATCGATTTTGACTCCATTCTTTTTGTTCTTTTGTTCGTCCTTTAAATAAATCAGTATAAATTTTATAATTACAATTTGGACATTCAATATATTTTGTATTAGAATTTATTTTATTAACACTTTTATTTAATCGAGCTTGTTTTCTTTTTATTCTAAAACCAATATTTTTATTAAATTCTAGAATTGATTGTTTGTTTGCAATTGCAATTTCCCAACTTTTTTTAGTATCATATTCTTTACCGTAAATTTTTATTTTACTAGGGGGTTTGGTTCTTATTCTTGATACAATTCCAAAAGTTAGTAATAATCTTTGAGTATCTTTTATTAATTTATATGAAGTATTGGAAAAGCTCAGGTGGCCTCTTTTTTCAATACATCCATCAGTATCAAAAAGGCCCTGGAGTAATGCCTTAATTTCATTTCGACCAAGTTGTTTTATTTCATTACAAATGTATTTGTTTTGCCCCTTTTCAACACCCACATTTACTAAAAATTCTCTAAGCCATTTAGTTTTTTGTAATTTAACAAATTTTGTCCCATAAGAGTTTACACCTTGTTTGCAATCGATTTCTAAATAATCACATACTTTTTTTATTTCTTCAGATATTTCTTCATCTTCACTTATTATTGTTGGGTTGCTTTTGTAAATAAGTGTATTTTTTTCGTGGGCTGCTCCTGAATTTCCATCTCCGAGCATAGCTCCGATAAAATAAGCAACTTGTGGATTAATAAATTTCTTAGTGTGTTTGTTATTTATTGTAAAAAAATTTAATTGATATTTTTGAGGTCTTGCTGACCATAATTTTCCAACCGTTGCTATTTTATCAGTTTTTTTTATATTTTTAGCTTCAACAAATAATTTCTTGTTATTTCTTTTAACAAACATTTTATGATTTTCAGTAACTCTAATTTTGTGCCCACTATTGGATTCAATTTCAATAATTTTTTTTTCATTATAATTTTTATTTACTTGTTGAGGTCTAATACTAATCAATTTTTTATTTTTCAAAGCCATTAGTCGTGAATTATTGTTGTCAAATTCATTCACTTTTGTCCCAACCGTCCCTTGCCAAAGTTCTGTTTCTGGGACAACGCATAATGTTGTGGTAGCACAAATTGATTTTATTAAACCTAATTTGAAATTATCCTCAACTATTTCTTTTTGTTTAGGCATAAGTCCGGCATGATGAAATGCACTTCCTTTTCTTACACATTCTGCAAGTGAGGCACATTGTTCTGTTGGTTGTTCTAAAACATCAAGAATTTTTTCTGCAATTTCATTTAATTTTTCTTTATCTTTTTCATCAAGTATAGTTTGAGTTTGTCTACATAATTTTTTAGCTTGGCCTTCAGCTCTTTTCCTTGAATTAAGAAAGAAAAGAGCTTGTTTTTTATTTTTTAAATAATCATCAAAAATTATTTCAATATCTTTATCTTCTTTTACGCCATCTTTATATTCAATTTCATTGTCAAGCGCAACACCTTGTTTTAATTTCACTGGTCGAAAATTACTCAAAATAAGTTTTGCATCAAGCCACCCTGCAAGTTCTTTTGCATTACTAATTGTAGCGCTAAGCCCTAACACAACAAGGTTTTTATTTAAATTCCGAAGCTGGGTTGTAGCAATTTCAAGCACAGGGCCACGATCACTATCAAGTTCATGAATTTCATCAATAATTAAACAATTTACTAACTTAAGCCATTCTGCTTTATGTCTTAGGAGCGAGGCGGCTTTTTCATATGTTGTAAAAATAACATCAAATTTTTTTAAATATGAAGAACTTGAATCAATATCTCCTGTTGCGAGCGCAAATTTTAATTCAGGATACTTTTTTTTAAAATCCCTATAATGTTCACTTGCAAGAGCTCGTAGTGGGCAAGTATAAATTACTTTTTTGTTTTCATTAAGGGTTTGTTCTAACATAAAAAGTTCTGCAATGATTGTTTTTCCACTAGCAGTTGGTGCACTAACTACCAAGTTATTTTGTAATTTATCAAGACATTGTTCTTGCACTTGGTTAAAACTAGGAAAACCATTTTTCTCAAGAACTATTTTTGGTATGTCAAATTTGCTTTTTTGTTCTGGATTTGTGGTTGTTTTTGTTTGAATACTTTCTGTCATAAAAAAAGTGTCCCTCAAAGGGTATATATTATTTTGTTAAGTTCCGTGCCGGTGTTAATTAGGCATTAGTTAATTTTTATTATAGGAATGTTTTTATTCTAAAAAACGCTTATTTGTTCATGGTGGAAGACACAATTTGGAAACCTTTTCTTGAATTAAGAAAACGAAATAAAATATTGTTTACAATAATAGTTTCTTTAGCATTAATTGTTTTTTGGAAAGGTGCATGGGGTTTAGCCGATATTGTTTTTGATGTTTGGTTGTTCCAAAATCATTTATTTTGGTCAAATGTTACTGCACTAATAATTGGGTTTTTAGTTTTGTCAGCAGCAGGGCTTGCAATTGAAAAACTTGTTTAGGCGATATTTATGGTTGAAAAAAAAGAAAATAAAAAAGTTGTTGGTAAAGGGCCAATTAGCTCAATGTTTAGTTTGTTTAAACTAAAACTTACTTTTAAAAAAAATAAAAAAAAGAAATAGTTATTATTTCTCTAATTGCATATTTTTTAATTGTTCTTTTACTACTTCTTCATCTTCAGGATTTGTTACTCCAAACCATTTATCACTTGTAGGAATTAGTTTTATTTTAATTTTATTTTCATTAATTAAATTACTAAGTTCTGTTGGTAAATAACATTCACTCTTTCTATCCTCTTTATGAGTTTCTTTAAAGTTAGTTAATTTTTCTTTGAGTAAATTAAGAGTTTCTTTTCTTAGGAAAAAAATGTTTTGACTACTTAAATTATTTTCGTTTAAATTTAATTCAGTTAAATTTTGTTTTGAAATATTTAAAGTTTCTTTTATTCCTAATAAGTATTCAAATTTATCTTTTGAAAAAATTCCTCTATTAACTTCACCTTGTTTTGGTAAAACATTTCCTAGTTTATAACCAATTGTTGCACAATCCATTTGATTTTCTTTTGAAAAATCAACAAGGCTTCTAAAAGTATTTTCTCCATACAAATCATCTCCATTACATACAACAAAATCATCTTTTATTACGTTTTTAGCACAAACTATTGCATCACAAGTGCCCCAAGGTTTGTCTCGAAATTTTGAGTCAAAAACTTGTTTTGCATACAAAATAGGAATTCCGTTGTAATTATTTCTAAACATTTCTTTGAATGGGGTTTCTGTTTTTTCTCCAACAATAAAAATTATGTTATCAAACCCTGCCGTTATTGCTTGATTAATTGAAACTTCAATTAAAGTTTCTCCATTAGGTCCAACTTGAGCGAATTGTTTTATCTTTCCACCAAACCGTGAACTCATTCCTGCAACCATATAAACTATTGAAACCATAATTATGTTAGGGCTTTTTTATTTTTAAGTTAATTGGTTTGGTTTTAATAAAGTTAAGATTTTTTATAACATTTATTTTTATTTAAATGGATTAATTACTTTTATTTCTTTAAACTCAGCAAAATCTTTTTCATTTTCTGTAATAATTATATTGGTTCCATTTCGTAACATAGTTGCAACTAATAATGCATCATAAAAGTTTTTTCTATTTTTGGATATGTTAATTGCTGTTAAAATATCTGTTGGTAATTCTAAATAAAGAGTAAATTTTTTTCCAATTGTTACAATATATTCTTTTATTTCATTAACTGAAAGATTTGTTTTTTTAAATAAAATATTTGATAATTCTTTTAAATTTTGAATTGAAATTTCACACTTTTTATCAATTATAAATTCTTTAATTAGGTTATGTTTTTCTAATTCTTCATTACTAATTAAATATCTTAGAATATTTGTGTCAATAAAATATTTATCGTTCATTTGCTTCTTCTCTTGTAAATTTTCCTATTTTAAGATTTTTTGCATTATTAACCATGTTCCAAAAATCTTTATCAGCTTTTTTTTGATTAGTTTGAGTTTTAACTAAATCAATACCTTCTTCAACAATTTTTGAAAGAGCACCTTTTTTACCATCATATTTTTCCATAGCTAACTTTCTCAATTCTTTTTCTTTCGCCTCACTTAATGATAATACTATTTGAACCATATATTATAATTATATAATTAAATATATAATTATATAGTTTGTTGGTTAATTTTATGGTTTATTTTGATTTAAGCAATTATTTTTGTACTTATTAGGTAATTAGCACAATTTACTCGCTTTTAATTGCAACAAATTCATACGCTTTTTGTAATGCTAGAATTGCTTTTGGCAAATCATTATCTCTTAGAGAATTGGTTTTTTTCCATTCTTCTTCAACTTTGTAACTTCTTTCCATTGTTGTTGTAAAAAACTTGTTTCCTTCTTTGCTAGTGTTTTCCCAAACAGCAACTTCAATTCCACCTATTTTTATTTTCTTAACTGGCTCCATTATACACTCCTCCTTCACTCACATAATATAATAATTTATAATCAATTGCCCTGTCTTTTATTACTTGAGGCATTGTAACTTTTGTTCCAATCATTCTACCACCTAATACATGATAAATTTACACTTCTTGGATTACCTGCTACAAATCTTATTAATTTACTTCCTACCATATCTATCAACTCCATATTTGATTTTTTTAAGGGAGGGCTGTAACGCAGCCCTACCAATCAAAGTGAATATGTTAGGTTTCTTTTTATTTAAAAAGAAAATGAGGGTTCCATGCCGGTGACCAGAAACAAAGAATTTTGGGTTTAATTGGGAATTTTGTTTTTTGAATTATTTAAATTAAATAAATTAATGATTTAATTTTTTATTTTAATAAGTTTTATAACATACAGATTATTCTTTAGCCCATTTAGAAAGTTCTTTTAGAGCAGTTTCAAGTTCACTTATTTTTTCAAGTTTTGCTTTCAAGAGATCTACTTGTTTGTTACTTGTTTGCATTCTAAAATCTTTTAAATCATCAGCATATTTTGCAACTTTTTTATCTTTTTTATAAACAATACTTTCTCTTACAGTTTCACTTAATTGTTTTCTATATTCTAAATCATTAACAAACATTTTTACCATTGGTTTCCACTTATCGTCGCCAACTAAATGCGCAGGTAATTTTACTTGGTCCGCATCTTTTCTATAATCAGAATCAATTAACATTTTTGCTTTATGTTTCCAATAAAGCGGTTCTTTTAATTTTTTTAATTGATTTGTTTTATGATAATTTTTTGCTTGACCATATTTTTTTTCCCAACCAGAAAGATTTTTTTGGAATAAACTTTTTGTAGATTTTAATTCATTTAATTTTTTATTTAAAATAAAAATATTTGGGTATGTTAATTTAGGCCATGATTTATCAGATTCATATGCGCGAATAATTCCTTTATGTTTTAAATAAATATCTATTGCGTTTGTTCTTGCTTGGTTTTCTGGTAGGTCTGGAAATTTTTTTTCGAAATTTTCAAGAGTTGTGAAAA